>NZ_JBEXVF010000021.1:0-136536 GCF_040629235.1 Amycolatopsis sp. NPDC005961
CGTGGGCCCGTTCCCTGGGCCGGCTGCACGCGAGCACGGCGGGGCGCGAAGCCGACTTCAACGCGCTGCTGCGGCGGCTGGGAGGCCCGGCGAAGCCGGCTCGGCCACCGTGTGGGATCGGTGACCCTCCACGACCCGAGCCGCGCGTACTCGACGCGCGGCTCGAGCCGTTGCTTCGTCGCCGGGTCAATCGAGCCCGGTCAGTACTTTCTCCTGTCGCGTTCCTTCGGCGCCGACCTCACCGGCCAGCTCGCGAGTTTCCGCTTCGGCGCCTGAGGTCTGCTCACCCTTGGCCAGCACCACCAGCTGCGCCGCGTGGGCCCGTAGCAGCGCGACCAGCCGCCGGTCGAACTCGGCACCGCCGCCGGTCCGCAACGCCACCAGATCGGCGGCGGTGACCATCCCCGGCATCCGATGTCCGCTGTGGACATCGGACGCCGGCAGCCCGGCCCGGTCACGAGCCGCTTTCAGCCGCGTCAGCAACCGGTCCGACGGCGCCGCGACCGAGTCCGCGGCCGAGCGCACGGCCGGGTCCGCCGCGCGGGAGGGAGCCAGCCGGGCCGCCGACAGGGCGTTCTCCGTCATCGGCACCACCAGCTCCAGCCACGCGACGTCGGTCGGGTTGAACGGCGAGGCGGGGCCGGCGGTGGGGGCGGGGCCGGTGGTGGCGCACCCGCCCATGGACATCGCCACCACCGCCCCCACCAGGAACGGCCGTCTCACGGACGGCCGGGCAGCCGGTAGTTCGGCCCGAGCACGGTGCCCCGGTCCGGCTTGTACAGGTCGAACCCGCGCGGATCGCACTGGAGGCCGCCGTTGATGCAGTGCGTGACCAGCGCGGCGAGGGTCGGCGGGTCCCACGCGTTGAAGAAGTCGTAGTGCCACGAGTACCCGCGCCCGCTGGCCAGGTGCACGCCGGACATGTCGCCGCTCACCGGGAACGCCATCTTGAACTCGAGCATCGGCACCGGCACCGGGTGGTCGCCGGGGCACGTCAGCGTCGTCCGGTCCGGGTACGCCATGTGGCTCTTGTGGTCGGCCGAGTCCAGGTGGACGCCGTCCCAGCAGCTCGGCGCCTGGTACCTGATGTTCAGCTGAGTACCCGGCGTGCACTGCACCGGGATGTCCCAGTTGTGGAAGCTGTCCCCGCACTCCCAGCCCTCGATGGCGCCGGGGGCGTGCTGGAACTCGTCCTGCGTCGCCGTCACGCTCCCGGCGACGTACCGCAGGCCGGGCGGGAACGGCACGACCTTCGTGTAGTCGAGGATGCCGGACTTGTAGTAGACGACCTGCGCGAAGTTCGGCAGCACCACCTGGTTCCCGTTGTAGACGGTCGGGAACCAGTACGCGGACAGGTCGTCCGGCGCCAGGCAGGTGGTGTTGCCGACGCCCGAGTTCTGCAGCGACTGCAGGGTCGTGGCCGCGTTGGTGGTCTTGTTGCCGATGAACGTGTGGTCGTGCGACGCGCCGGGCAGCCCGGGGAAGACGATCGGGTCGTCCGGCTGGTGGTGGCTGGGGGAGCAGTTGACCTGGAACTCGTGGTGGGTCACCAGGTCGTCGGCCCCGGCGGGCGACCAGGTGGCCGCGGTCAGGAAGGCGCCTGCCAGCACGGTGGCGGCGGTGCAGGCGAGGAGCGCGGCTTTCGTTGCCAAGGGTCCTCCACGGTGAGGTGCCAAGGAATGGGAGAGCGCTCTCCCACAGCATGCGCACCGGCCCGCCGCCGTGTCAAGGAGCACCCGGATCCGCCACCGGACAGGCATTGTCCGATTCCCGGCCGGGATCTTGACAACGGCGGGGGCGGTGACGAACCATCGGACGCGCCGGAGAGCGCTCTCCAATCTCCGTCCCCTGTCGTACGGGAGTCATCGTGGACCGACCGTCGCTCCTCCGTGCCGTTCCGGCGCTGGTGGCCCTGCTGGTGCTGGGCCTGCTCGCCGGCCCCTCCCCGGCGCACGCCGCCACCCTGCTTTCCCAAGGCAGACCCGCGACGGCGTCGAGCAGCGAAGGCGCGGGAACGCCGGCGCCGGCAGCCGTCGACGGTGATGCCGGCACCCGCTGGGCGAGCGCCTGGAGCGACCCGCAGTGGCTGCAGGTCGACCTCGGCGCTTCCGCGGACATCAGCCAGGTCACGCTGAACTGGGAAGCCGCCTACGCGACGGCCTACGAAATCCAGGTCTCGGACACGGCCGCGTCTTGGCAGACGGTATACAGCACGACGACCGCGACCGGGGGCGTCCAGAACCTCGCGGTCAGCGGACACGGCCGGTACGTGCGCTTCTACGGCACCCACCGCGTCGGCGGCTACGGCTACTCGCTCTGGGAGTTCCAGGTCAGCGGCACGCCGGGTACGTCGACCCCGGGCGGCCCCGGTGTCACGAAGGTGACCGGCAGCCAAGGCAACTGGCAGCTGAGCGTCGACGGCGCGTCGTGGACCGTGAAGGGCCTGACCTGGGGTCCGCCGGTCAGCGAAGCGTCGGCTCGGATGCCGGAGCTGCACGCGATCGGCGTCAACACCGTCCGCACCTGGGGCACCGACGGCAGCAGCCAGCCGCTGTTCGACGCCGCCGCGGCCAACGGGATCAAGGTGGTCGCCGGCTTCTGGCTGCAACCCGGCGGCGGCCCGGGCAGCGGCGGCTGCGTCGACTACACGACGGACACGAACTACAAGAACACCATGCTCGCCGAGATCCAGAAATGGGTCATCGCGTACAAAGCGAACCCCGGCGTGCTGATGTGGAACGTCGGCAACGAGTCGATCCTCGGGATGCAGAACTGCTACTCCGGCACGCTGCTGGAGCAGAACCGGATCGCCTACACCCGCTTCGTCGACCAGGCCGCGCAGGCGATCCACGCCATCGACGCGAACCACCCCGTCACCTCGACCGACGCCTGGACCGGCGCGTGGCCGTACTACAAGGCGTACGCGCCCAACCTCGACCTCTACTCGGTGAACTCGTACGCCCAGGTCTGCCAGGTCAAGCAGGACTGGATCGCCGGCGGCTACACGAAGCCGTACATCATCACCGAGACCGGCCCGGCCGGCGAGTGGGAGGTGCCGAACGACGCGAACGGCGTGCCCGCCGAGCCGACCGACCAGCAGAAGCGCGACGGGTACGTCAACGCGTGGAACTGCGTCCTGGCCCACCCCGGCGTGGCGCTGGGCGCGACGCTCTTCCACTACGGCACCGAGGGCGACTTCGGCGGCGTCTGGTTCAACATCACCACGGGCAACGAGAAGCGGCTCGCCTGGTACGCCGTCCGCCGGATCTACAGCGGACAGACGGGCGGCAACACCCCGCCGGTGATCTCGTCGATGAACCTCAGCCGAACCACCGACGTCCCGGCGGGCGGCACGTTCACCCTGACGGCCGGAGTGTCCGATCCGGACGGTGACCCGATCAGCTACACCATGGGCTACAACAGCAAGTACATCAACAACGCGGCCGGGCTGATCCCGGCGCAGTTCACCGGCACGGGGACGTTCACCGTCACGGCGCCGCAGCAGCTGGGCGTCTGGAAGATCTACCTGTACGCGCGGGACGGCCACGGCAACGTCGGCATCGAGACGCGTTCGCTGCGCGTGGTCGCCCCGCCGGTGCCGGGCACGAACCTGGCCCGCGGCGCGGCGACCACGGCGTCGACCTACCAGGCCGACGGCCCCGGGGCGCCCTACCCGCCGCAGGCCGCGACGGACGGGAACACCGCCACCCGCTGGGCGAGCGCGTGGGCCGACCCGCAGTGGCTGCAGGTCGACCTGGGCAGCCGGCAGGCGTTCGACCACGTCCAGCTGGTCTGGGAGTCGGCCTTCGGGAAGGCCTACGAGATCCAGGTCAGCGACGACGCGGCGAACTGGCGGACGGTGTACGCGACGACGTCCGGCGACGGCGGCGCCGATGACCTCGCCGTCGCGGCCACCGCCCGGTACGTGCGGATGTCCGCGACCCAGCGTGGCACCGCGTACGGCTACTCGCTGTACGAGTTCGGCGTCTACCGCCGGTGACCCGGCGGGGGATCCGGCGGAAGAGGTGACCTTCGGGGTCGGCGAGCACGACCCGGCCGGCGCCACCGGGCCGGAAGTCCGGCCTGGTGGCGCCGAACTCCGCGGCAGCGCTTTCGAGGTCGCCGTCGATCTGCCGCAACGGCCGGTCAACTGAGTCACAGCTCCGCCGCCACACACGGTCGCCACTCCGGCACGCACGGAGCATCAGGCCGTCCGGATCCCTTGCCAGGACGGTACTTTTGCCGGGCCGTCGCCTCTTCGCGCGCACTACGGTCCCACCCATGGGGGACACTTCGACTCGCGTGGTACCGCTTTCCGGCGCCCGCCGCTGGACCTGGGTCCTCGTCGCGATCGCGCTCGCCTTCGCCGGCTGGCACGTCTACGGCATCACCGTCGCGCCGGAGCGGCCGTTCTTCTGGATCGGCCTCGCCCTCGACCTCCTCGTCGCCGTGGTGGCCTGGCTGCTCGGCCGTGCTTGGCCACCCGTCGCGCGCTTCGGACCCGACGCCATCGCTCTGGACCGAGAGAAAATCCCGTACCCCACCATCACCGAAGTCCGGCGCGGCGCCGTGTCGGCCAAGCCGTTCTGGCTCGCCTTCTGGCTGCCGACCTCTCTGCTGGGCGGGCTGATCGTCGCGCTCCGGCCGTCCGGTGACTTCGACCGCGAGGTCGTCGAGCTGGGCACCGATCGCGGCGGGCGGGTGCGCACCCGCTGGCGCGACCATCGATCCGCCGATACCTTCCTCGCCGCGCTGCACGACAAACGACCCGACCTCGAAGTCCGCTACGGCGTCGACTCCGGCACCTACGCCCGCGACCATTCGCCCCGGCTGGGCGTCGGCGGCGGGTTCCTCGCCTTCGGGCTCGGGCTCTGGCTGTTTTTCGGCGCCTGGTTCGGACTGCAGCTGCTCGACCGGTCCCTCGACCGCGGCCCGTTCGCGCCCGGGCCGACGTCGGCCGCGATCACGCAGCTGACCACGGGCCTGTCCGGCTTCGCGCCACTGCCCGGCGTCGCCCGGGACTTCACCGAGTGGCCCTGCGACCGCACGAACGACCTGATCCTCGGCCCGGACCCCGGCGCCGCCGACCTGCACCTGAAGCTGGAAGGCCGGACGCCGCAGGCCGGCGACGTCGAGGCGCGGCTCCGGCGGGCGGCCGGGATGGACCCCGGCGAGTACCTCGAGCGGCTCGGCCCGGACGACATCGACTTCGAGGTCGACATCCCCGAGGACGACGACCTCTACATCGAGTTCTCCACCGGCTGCGTGACCGACGACGCGGTGCCGTCCCTGCGCGACGACTTCACGAAGCTCGCAGCGGCGCTGGGAGTGCGCTGAAGTGGGGCGGCGCGGCGGGAACAAGGGCTGGGCGCGTGGCCACCCCCAGCGGCCACGTGACTTCGCCCCGCGGCCGCTGCGCCGCCCCAGGCGCCGGTGTCCTGTTTTCGAGACACCGAACGCGAGTATCGTAGTCTTTACGGGACAGGCTGTGTCAAGTTTTCGGAACAGCTACGCTGACGGTTGTCACGTTTCCCTGACTGAAGGTGGTGTGTGGTGAGCGATGAGCGCAGTTTCGCCGAACGGCTGGCGCACTTGATCGCGACCGTGCACCCGCCGGACCGCAAGCCGTACTCCTACCGGGAGATCGCGCACGGCGTCGCCGAGCAGACCGGCGTCACGATGTCGGCGACCCACGTCCAGCAGCTCGCCGTCGGCGCGCGCAAGGACCCGAAGCGCTCGCACATCCAGGCTCTCGCCCAGTTCTTCGGCGTGCCGGTGACGTACTTCTTCGACGACGAGGTCGCCGGACAGGTCGACCGCCAGGTCGGGGACGTCGTGGCGTGGCGCGACACCGAGGCGCGGAACCTGGCGCAGCGCGCCATGCAGCTCTCACCGCGCGATCGCGAAACCGTGACGGCGCTGCTCGACCAGCTGGCCGGCTACGACGAAACCCGGCGTCGCGACGGCCGGCGCCGGAAGCCGGAGTGATCGCCGAAGGTCGGCTACGATGACCTCGTCCGTGATGGCGCCGCGGTGCACCCGGCTGGCGCCCGGCGACCGGGGAGGACCCATCGACGAGCGCGGCCTGACGGATCTGCGAGCCGGCGCCCGGGAACGGGTGCGGACCGTGCTCGCCGCCGTCCCGGTACCCCGGCCGTGGTCGATGAACACCTGGGTCGACCGCCTCGAGGCCTGGCGCGGGCGCGAGATCGACCTCGTGCCGGTCGAATACCGGCCCGGCCGTCCGTCCGGTGCGTGGCAGGCCCGCCCGGACTACGACCTGATCGCGTACGTCGAGCACACGTCGGCGCTGCACCAGGACCACATCATCGCCCACGAGCTCGCCCACATGCTGTGCGCGCACACCGGGTCCTGCCAGATGTCGGAGTCCGAAGCCGCGCAGCTCGCGCCGGACCTGGCGCCGCAGGCGCTGTCGCACCTGCTGACCCGCGTGACGACCGGCACCGACGAGTACGAGGCCGAGCTGATCGCGGTGCTGCTGATGAGCGCGGCGACGAGCGAACCACCCGCCGTTCAGCCGGGCGCGTCCGGCCGGGCGGCGGATCAGGCTAGGCGGCTGGCCGCACTCCTGGGATAGTCGCGTCTCGTGATCGACATTCTGTTCGTCGGGGTCGGGCTCTTCGCGTTGGCAGTCGGGATCTGGCGGGCGGTCCGCGCCCGGCGCACCGGCGCGGGCGCGGGCTTGGCCGTCTCGCTCATCGCGCTCGGCGCGGCGTTCTGTTTCCTGTCCAACCGCGCGCAGCTGTTCGAGAGCGAGATCTACCCCAGCCTCGGACGGCTCCTGTCGAACCTCGCGACGATGGTCGCGGCCTACGGGATCGGCCTGACGGTCGCGGAGATCAGCGGCACCCGCGACCGCGGCCGCCGCACGCGCCTCGTCGCGCTGGGCGTGGCGCTGATCCTGCTGACCGTGATGTTCTTCAGCACGTCGGGGCTGCCGCGCGGCGTCGGCGTGTTCGACGAGCTGTACCGAACGCACCCGACGCTGGTCGTGTACGTCTTCGTCTACACGGTGTACCTGGGGTTCGCGGTGCTGGACATCGGCGTGGTGTCGGCCGTGACGATCCGCGCGAGCGGCGGCGCGCTGCGCGCCGGGCTGACGTTGTTGCTGCTGGCGTCGGCGTTCGCGGTCGCCTACCTCGCGGGCAAGGTCGTCGCGACGATCCGGGCGTTGCAGGACGACCACCCGGCGAAGGCACTGTGCCGCGGGCCGTTCTCGACGCTGCCGTGCACGCTCGACGTCGGCTTCCCGGCGATCTCGGTGCTGCTGATCGTGGTGGGGCTGACGATCCCGTCGATCCCGGGTCTGGTGGCTGGCCGCCGCGACGCGAAGACGCTCCGCCTGCTTCGTCCCCTACGCGCGCACCTGACGCGGCGGTTCCCGGAGATCGTCCGCATCGACCCGGGCGGGCCGTCCCGCCGCGAGCGGTTGCTGACGGCGATGAGCGAGACGAACGACGGCCTGATCTTGGCGGGAGTGACACCGGAGCTGGCGCCCTCCGCGGCGGCTCGGCTGGTGCGGGACTTGCCGGACGAGCCGGGGGAGGAGGAGCCGCCGGTCGCCCAGGCGGAGCCGTTCGCCGCGGACGTCGCGCGGCTGCGAGCGATCGCGCGCGCGTACCGGAAGGTCGACGGCGTGACGGCGCCCGAGGTCGGCAGCCCGGTCCGCTGACGTCGCTGCCGCTCGCACCGCAGTCCTCGCTGTCCACTCATTGCAGCGGCCGGCGGCGTCGTGGAGGTCGAGCCGCTGGTCGGGCAGCTTCAGCCAATCGCCGGTCTGGTCCGCGAAGTCGCAGTCGTCGCTGCGACGAGGGCTGTTCGCTGCGTTGTGGCCGCGGGGTCGATCAATAAGCACCATCGCACCGAAACTGTAGTCACTGCACATATGGAGTCACTGCACATATGGAGTCACTACGCGATTACATCCACTGCAAAAGGGGGCGCACTCATGCGGAGAAAGGTGCGTCCATCCGTGGCTCCCAGCCGCGGTCGGTGAGTGCGACCAACTGCAACGCCGTCGCGAGACCGGTGAGCGGCAACAGCGGCCGCACCTCGTCGCCCACCCGCGAAAGCGTCTCCTCGTCGCCACCCATGGCCACGGTCACATGAGCCGGAGGCCGAGGCCCGAACCGCCCCCCGTAAGGCGCAACCTCAGGCCAGCGAGCACAAACCGCATCAGTGACCGGCTGAAGCGAAGGAGCCGGAAGAGCCGCAAAACCCGGCGCGGCGAGAAACTCGGCAAGCCGGACCTCGGTCGGCGAAACAGCCGAGGCCACCGAGCGGACCGCGGCCAAGACCGACGATGTCAGCAAGGCATCCGGCAAGAAGGGGTACAAAGCCGTGACGTGAGCGGGCAGACCGGGGCGGACCAGGGCGGGATCGACCCGCCGGGCCGCGGCGAGCGCCGGTTCGGCGGCGGGCAGCAGGATCACCAAAGCGGTGGTTCCAGGTTCGGGCACCCCCGCATCATGGCAGTCAGGCAGCCGCGGTCTGCGGGAACCGCCCCTCGCGGGCCAGGACGAGGCTGCGCCGGCACAGCTTCACCAGTTCCAGGTTCGCGCGGCTGCGCGGGCTGCGGCCGCAGAGCCCGCAGTGGATCGCCACGTCACCCGTCAGCTCGTCCACCGCCACCAGCGCCTGGTGGTCGCAGCTGCGGCACCAGCGGTAGCCGATCGCCGGGTTCGTGTGGACCGGGGACGAGACGCAGTCGTGCAGCCAGCGGCGGTGCGTGCGACACGTGACGCGGTCGGTCGGGTCGATCCGGCCGCCGTCCTCGGCGTGGTCTTCGCCGGCCAGCGTCGACGCCAGCAGCGGCTGCCGCGCCGCGGCCGGCTGGTCCTGCGGGTTCGGGCTGGCCCACGCGTGGTGGTCGCCGCATTGGCACTTCTCGGACATGTCGCCCCCAGAGGTCGGGTGTTTCGATCCGTCGAGTGTGACCGCGGCAACAGAGAGTGGACAACCGGGAAAACGCTCAGTTTCGACCAGCGGCAGGGGTTCCGCGGCGGGCGGATGAGCGGACTTCGGCGCCCGCGTATGCGAACATATGTTCTATGACCGCCGAGGGGCCCATCCTGCACGCCGACCTCGATTCGTTCTACGCGTCGGTGGAGCAACGCGACGATCCGGCGCTGAAAGGGCGCCCCGTGATCGTCGGCGGCGGGGTCGTCCTGGCCGCGAGTTACGAGGCCAAGGCCTATGGCGTGCGCACCGCGATGGGCGGCGCGCAGGCCCGGCGGCTGTGCCCGCAGGCGGTCGTCGTGCCGCCGCGCATGTCGGCGTATTCGGCGGCGAGCAAGGTGGTTTTCGACGTCTTCCACGACACCACCCCGTGGGTGGAAGGCCTCTCGATCGACGAAGCCTTCCTCGACGTCGGAGGGTTGACCAGGATCGGCGGACGGCCCAGCCATATCGCCGAACGGCTGCGCGCGGCGGTCGCCGAGCGCGCCGGGCTGCCGATCACGGTAGGGGTTGCGCGGACGAAGTTCCTCGCGAAGGTGGCCAGCCGCGTGGCGAAGCCGGACGGCCTGCTGGTCGTCCCGCACGACGCGGAGCTGGAGTTCCTGCACCCGCTGCCGGTCGGCGCGCTCTGGGGCGTCGGCAAGGTCACGGCCGAAAAGCTGCGCGCGCGGGGGATCACGACCGTCGGTCAGCTGGCCGCGTCCGAGCCGGTGGACCTGGTGAGCATGCTCGGCCGGGCGGCCGGCGGGCACCTGCACGCCCTGGCGCACAACCGGGACCCGCGCCAGGTCGAGCTCGGCCGGCGGCGGCGGTCGATCGGCGCCCAGCGGGCCCTCGGGCGCGGCAGGCGGACCCCGGCCGAGCTCGACGTCGTGCTGGTGGCGCTGATCGACCGGATCGCCCGCCGGCTGCGCGCCGCTCGCCGCGTCTGCCGGACGGTGACGATCCGCCTGCGCTTCGCCGACTTCACGCGGGTGACGCGCTCGCACACGCTGAACGAACCGACCGCGGGCACGGGCGTCCTGCTTGCCGCGGCGCGCGAGCTGCTCGTGGCGGCGCTGCCGATGATCGCCGACCGTGGCATCACGTTGCTCGGGGCGGCGCTGTCCAACCTCGCCGACGAAGATCCGTTCCAGTTGGCGCTGCCGTTCGAGCGGCAGCGGGCGACCCAGCTCGACACGGCGCTGGACGCGGTGCGGGACCGGTTCGGCAAGGCGGCGGTCACCCGGGCGGTCCTGCTCGGCCGTCCGGACGACCTCGAAGTGCCCCTGCTGCCGGATTGACGGCCGAAAGGGCTTCAGTTCCCGCCGACGGCCATTCCGGTTCGATCGGGAATGCGGGCGTGGGCCAGCGCGGAAAGCTCGGCGGGCCGCAGCGCGTCGGTGCGGTTCCACAGCCCGGGGTCGACGCTCTCGCGCTGGCCGACCTGTTCGACGACTTCGAAACCGGCTTCTCGCAGGAGGTCGGCCAGCGCGGCGGGGGAGAGGAGCGTGTGCCACGGCTCACCCTGTTCCGCGGCGACCGGCGCGACGGCTTCGGCGTAGCCGTTTCCGGCGGCGTCCCGCAGTTCCGCGGGAAGGAGGTGATCGGTGACGATTTCCGATCCGGGTGCGAAACCGCCGAGATCCGTCAATGTGGCGAGAATCGCCTTCCGGGTCAGGTACATGGTGACACCGAGCCAGCTGACGAACACGGGGCGGAACGGGTCGAGTCCACTCTGGACGAGCCGTTCCCGGAGCGGGTCGGCTTCGAAGTCGACGGGGACGAAGGTGACCGAAGCGGGCACGGCGACGCCGGCGCCCTCGAGCAGTTCCCGTTTGGCGGCCTGGGTCGCCGGCCGGTCGACCTCGAACACCCGGAATCGCGCGGACGTGTCCCGATATGCGAACGAATCGAGCCCGGCACCCAGAATCACATACTGGTCTATACCGGAATTGACGCGGCGGAGCCGGTCTTCGGTGAACCGGCTGCGGCACACCGCTTGGGCGCGGGCGCCGGCCAGGACGGGATGAGTACCGTGGAGGTGGTGATAGGCCAGGAGTTCCTCCGCGCGATCGCCGAGGAGGGCCGCGGCGAGGGTGTCGGAGAAGACGATCGGCTCGGCATCGACGAGCAAATGTGCCGCTCGCGCGGCGGCCGCGGTGAACGCCGTACGGCTGATGTGGGGAGTAATACCGGGAAAATCGGCAGCGGTCATGCGGACACGGTACCGATTCGATTTCGACTATATCACAAAAACAAATATTCAACAAGACGACGCGCATTTCGGCTAGGTTGCGGTCATCGCAGACTAGGCGGAGCGGTCGCCCGGGCGGCCATTGTGGACGCTTCGCGGGTGTCGGGCGTGCCGGACGGGATTCGACAGGTTAGGGTCTGTCCGACCGTGTTCTGGAGAAGATGAGGAACGACGAACCATGGCGCAACGGGTGCACGTCGAGATGGTGGACGACCTCGACGGGAGCGAGGCTTCGCAGACCGTCCCCTTCAGTCTCGACGGCGTGACGTACGAGATCGACCTGTCCGAAGACAACGCGTCCGCGCTTCGAGACGAGCTCGCCCGCTATGTCGCCGTCGCGCGGCGGATCGGCGGCCGCAAGGTGCGCCTCGCGACCGGGCAGTCGCTGTCGGGCTCGTCGAGCTCGGGCACCGACCGCGAGCGCAACCGCCAGATCCGCGAATGGGCGCAGGCCAACGGCTACGAGGTCGCGGAGCGGGGCCGCCTGTCGAGCGAGATCATCGCGGGCTTCGAGGCGGACCAGGCCGCGGCGGCCGAGCCGGCCGAGGTCAAGCCGGTGCGCAAGCGGGCGTCGCGCAAGAAGGCCTGACGCCGGAACCGGTTGCCGGACAAGGAAATCCGCACGCCGTCGGGGAGTGATCACGACGGCGGCGGTGGCCGGTGACGGTGGTGCGCGCGCCGGAGATCGAAGCGATCCCGGCGCGCCACGCGCGCGCCTGCGGGCGTGCCGCTGAGCCAAGGGACCCCCTCGGGCGGCCGTGATCGCCGGACGGCACGCGGACCTCGCTCGCGTTTGTTTGTTTCCCACCGCGCTGTCCCGGCTTGACGGACCGAGCCTGTCGGTCCGGTCGCCGGTGACTGTCCTGATCGGCTTGTCGTGAGGTGAAGCGCGCGCTCACCGTCGCGTGTGGATCTTCCGCCGACCGCAAGCGGACATTTCCCGGCCGGTAAAGCTTGTCGGAGCTGGCTCCGATGGCCAGACTGTCAGTGCTCCACGCGGCCGGTACCGCGCCGGAGCACGGCCCGGTGGCCGCCTCCTCCCTCGATGGCCACCGGGCCGCCTTCATCTCGCCCTCTCTGCCGGTCGGCACGTGCGGCATGTGTGCGCCGCGGCGCCGCGAAGCGCTTACGCCCGCTCGCGTGCGGCCGATCGGGCATTTCTGTAGACAATCGACCGCCACAAGTGCACACTCGGACTACGGAATACTGCATACAATCTTCAGTCGAGGGTTCCGAGGAGGCGGTCAGGATGGCCGAGGTCCGCGAGCTGCGGGACGTCTACGGACGGCGATACCGCGTCGGGGAGTCCGACCGGGAGCTGCTCGGCCGGCCGCGGACGTGGATCACGTGGCTGGCGGCGGCGGCGATGCTCGCCGCCGGGGTGCAGCAGTACGGGTTCGGCGCGCTCGTCCCCGCGCTGAGCCGGGCGCACGGCTGGACTTTCGGCGGGATCGTCCTCGCCCTCGCCGTCTGGGCGGTCTGCCAGGCCGGAACCGCTTTCCCGGCGGCGTGGCTGCGCGAACGCGGCCTGCTGCCGGCGCCCGCGGCGATGGCGGCCGGCGCGGTGCTGTGCGCGGCCGGGCTCGTGACGCTCGGGCACGCGACCAGCCTGCTCACGGTCTTCCTCGGCTACTCCGTGCTCGGCGGGCTCGGCACCGGTCTCGTCTACGCCACCTGCGTCGGCGCGGTGCTGGCCTGGTTCCCGGACCGGACCGCGCCGAGCGCGGGCGTCGTCAGCGGTGCGTTCGCCTACGGCAGCGTGCCGTTCGTCGTGCTCGCCGCCGCCCTGCCGGCCGCGCGGCCGGCGCTCCTGGACGTCACCGCGGGTGTCGTGCTCGCGGTGATCGCGGGGTGCGGCGCGTTGCTGCGGTACCCGCCGCGGCACTGGTGGCCCGCGACTCCCGAGCCGCGCGCCTGGGCTCTCGACCGGGCGCACAACCGGCGACCGGCCGTCCGGCACTACCGGCCGGCGGAGCTGTTCCGGTGCGGGACGACGCTCGCGCTGTACCTCGTCGTCGTGCTCGCGGCCGCCGTCCTGCTGTTCGACCTCGCCTACCTGGCGACCTTCGTCGCCGAGCGCAGCGGACCCGGGCTCGCCGCGGCCGCGTTGGCGCTGCTCGCCGCGGCGACCGGCAGCGGGCGGGTGCTCATCGGCCGGCTCGCCGACCGGATCGGCCGGCACCGGATCCTGCGGTTCGCGCTGCTCGCGGGCGGCGTCGCCCAGTTCGTCCTGTTCTACTCCGGCGAGCACCGGCACGCCGTCGGCCTGCTATTGGGCGTCGCGCTCGCCGGGCTCGGGAACGGCTGCTGCTACACGCTGCTGGCCGGCCTCGTGCGGGAGTACTTCGGCGAGGAATCGGCGGCGCAGAACTTCGGGATACTGTATTCCGCGAAAGCCGTCGGCGCGGTGGTCGGGATCGGGCTCGCCACGCTCGTCGTGACGTCGCACGGGTTCGCCGGCGCGTTCGCCGCGGCCGGGGTGCTGAGCGTGGCCGGCGCGGTGCTGTCCGGGCGGCTGACCCAGCCGGGCCGGCCCAAGTCGCTGCTGCCGGCGGCATGACGTGGGGCGGATGACGAGCCGTCGCCGGGTGCTGCGCGTCCGTGACGGCGTGCCGGCCGCGCGGCCGGACACGCTGACCGTCGAGGAACCCCTCGAGATCCGGGTGGCCGGGAAAGCGCTGTCGATCACGATGCGAACCCCGGGCGACGACTTCGACCTCGCCGCCGGATTCCTGGTCGGCGAGGGTGTGGTGCGAGCGGCGTCGGACGTCCATTCGATCCGCTACTGCGCCGGGGCCACGGCCGACGGCGGCAACACGTACAACGTGCTCGACGTCGTCCTCGCCCCGGGCGTCGCGCCGCCGGACGCGTCGGTGGAGCGCAACTTCTACACGACGTCCTCGTGCGGGCTGTGCGGCAAGGCGAGCCTGGACGCCGTCCGGACGACGGTGGCGTGGCCGATCGGGGACGACCCGTTCGGCACCGACCCGGCGACGCTCGCCGCGCTGCCCGACGAACTCCGCGCGGCACAACGGGTCTTCGACCGCACGGGCGGGCTGCACGCGGCCGGGCTCTTCGACGCCGACGGGAAGCTGCTGTGCCTGCGCGAGGACGTCGGCCGGCACAACGCGGTGGACAAGGTGGTCGGCTGGGCGACCCGCGACGGCCGGCTGCCCCTGTCCGGGACGGTGCTGATGGTCAGCGGGCGGGCGTCGTTCGAGCTGGTGCAGAAGGCGGCGATGGCCGGGATCCCGGTGCTGGCCGCGGTTTCCGCGCCGTCGTCGCTGGCAGTGGATCTGGCGGCGGAGCTGGGGCTGACGTTGGTGGGTTTCCTGCGCGGTACGTCGATGAACGTCTACACGCGACCCGACCGGCTGGGACTTCAGCCGAGCTGAGCGAGCAGGGCGGCGACGGCGGGGGAGGGGACACCCCGGTACACGGCGGCGAGCTGCCACGACGGTGGCCGGTCGAAACGCCGCACGGTGAGATCGGGAAAGCGCGAGGTAGCCGAGGCGGGCAGGACGCAGGCGGCCAGCCCGGCCCGCACGAGCCCCGCGGCGACGGCGAGATCATCGACCTCCAGCGAGAGCCGTCGGCAGGGAAAGGCCCGGTCGACGGCTTCGCGGATCGCCCAGCCCGGCGGGAAGTCCACGAGGGACAGTTCGGAGAGATCGGCGGGCGCGGACCGCGAGCCGCCGGGTGCGGTGGCGAGGACGAGTTCTTCGCCGGGGAGCGCGGTGGTGACCAGCTCGCCGGGAGGGGCTGGGTTGGCGGCGGGCTCGTGCGTGGATGTGGCCGGGTCGGTCGTGGGCGGATGGTGTGCGGGCGCGGCCAGGTTGGCGGCGGACTCGTACGTAGGTGTGGCGAGGCTTGCCGCGGACTCGTGCGTAGGTGTGGCGAGGCTGGCGGCGGACTCGTGCGTAGGTGCGGCCAGGCTGGCGGCGGCCTTGTGTGTGGGTGCAGCTGGGTCAGCCGTGGGCGGATTGTGTGCGGGTGCGGGTGCGGGTGCGGGTGCGGGTGCGGGTGCGGCCAGGCTGGCGGCGGACTCGTGTGTAGGCGCGGCCGGGTCGGTCGCGGACAGGTCGTGCCTGGGTGCGGCCAGGCCGGTCGTCGAATCGCCGGGTGCATGGTCATCCGTCGCCGGTTCGCCATGCCGCGCGGCCGCGAAACCGTTGATACTCGGCGAAGCCGCACCGCAGCCCGCGACCGCCGTCAGCACCACGTCCACTGTGGACTCGGCCAGCGCTCGCTCCACCTCACCGGGCAAAACCTGCCGCACCTCCACCACCAACCCCGGGTGCACGTGCCGGAGCGCCGGGAGCACCCGGTGCCAATCCGCCAGCAACCCCGGGCACACCCCCAGCCGGACCCGGCCGCCCACCGGGGACACCGCCGCCCGGGCTCGGGCGGCTGCCTCCAGGGCCGCCCGCGCGGCGGGCATGAACGCCTCGCCGGCGGGCGTCAATACCACCTGGTGCGTCGTGCGGTGGAACAACGGCGTCCCCAGGTCGCGCTCCAGGGCGCGGACCACTGTGGACACCGTCGACTGGACCGTCCGCAGCCGTACCGCGGCCGCGGTGAAGCCGCCTTCCTCCGCGACCGCCACCACCACCGCCAGCTGACGCAGCTCCATCACGGCACCTGGCCGAGGACGTAGCCGCGCCCAGCGTCCGTCTGCGGCAGGAACGGCGCCCCGCACGCGAGCACCGCCCGCATCAGCCCAGCACCTCCCGGACCAGCGCCGCCGTCTCGCTCGGGGTTCGCCCGACGCGGATTCCCGCCGCCTCCAGTGCTTCCTTCTTCGCCGACGCCGTTCCGGCCGAGCCCGACACGATCGCGCCGGCGTGGCCCATCGTCTTGCCCTCCGGGGCGGTGAACCCGGCGACGTACCCGACGACCGGCTTCGAGACGTTCGCCCGCACGAACTCCGCGGCCCGCTCCTCGGCGTCGCCGCCGATCTCGCCGATCAGCACGATCAGATCGGTCTCGGGGTCCTTTTCGAACGCTTCGACGGCGTCGATGTGCGTCGTCCCGATGATCGGGTCGCCGCCGATCCCGACGCACGTCGAGAACCCGATGTCCCGCAGCTCGTGCATGAGCTGGTAGGTCAGCGTGCCGGACTTGGACACCAGCCCGATCCGCCCGGGGCCGGTGATGTCGGCCGGGATGATCCCCGCGTTGGACTTGCCGGGGGAGATGATGCCCGGGCAGTTCGGCCCGATGATCCGGGTCCGCCCGCCCGCCGCGACCGCGTGCGACCACAGCCGGGCCGTGTCGTGCACCGGGACGCCCTCGGTGATCACCACCGCGAGCCCGATCCCGGCGTCGACGGCCTCCATCACGGCGTCGGAAACGAACGGCGGCGGCACGAACAGCACGCAGACGTCGGCGCCGGTCGACGCCATCGACTCCGCGACGCTGCCGAAGACGGGCAGTGCACGGCCCGAGATCTCCACGTGCTGCCCGGCTTTGCGCGGGTTCACGCCGCCGACGACGTTCGTGCCGGCGGCGAGCATCCGCCGGGTGTGCTTGGCGCCTTCGGAGCCGGTGATGCCGGAGACGACGATTCGGCTGATCTCGTCCAGGAAGATGGCCACGTCAGACCTCCGCGATCGCGAGCTTCGCCGCCTCGCGGGCGGCGTCGTCCATGGTGGCCACCACGGTGACCAGGGGGTGGGCGGCTTCGGCGAGGATCCGCCTGCCTTCGGTGACGTTGTTCCCGTCGAGCCGGACCACGAGGGGCTTGGTGGCGCGGGAACCCAGGATCTCCAGCGACCGCACGATCCCGGTCGCGACGGCGTCGCAGGCGGTGATCCCGCCGAAGACGTTGACGAACACGCTGCGCACCTGCGGGTCGCCGAGGATCACGGTCAGGCCGTTCACCATCACCTCGGCCGACGCGCCGCCGCCGATGTCGAGGAAGTTCGCCGGTCCGCGCGCGCCGGCTTCGGAAGCGGCGGCCGCCACGACGTCCAAAGTGGACATGACCAGGCCGGCGCCGTTGCCGATCACGCCGATGTCGCCGTCGAGCTTGACGTAGTTGAGGCCCTTCGCGCGTGCCTCGCGTTCCAAGGGATCGCCGTCCGAAAGCTCGTTGAACGAAGAGGAACGGCGGAAGGACGCGTTGTCGTCCAGCGTGATCTTCCCGTCGAGCGCGAGGATCCCGGTCGACGTGCCGGCCAGCGGATTGACCTCGACCAGCGTGCAGTCCTCGGCGACGAACACGTCCCACAGCTTTTCGACGACGCCGGCGACCTCGGCGCGGACGTCGGCGGGGAAGGCGGCGGCCACCGCGGCCGAGTCGACGCCGGCGAGCGGGTCGACCGGGACCCGGACCAGGGCGTCCGGCCGGGACGCCGCGACCTCCTCGATCTCCATCCCGCCTTCGGTCGACGCCATCGCGAGGAACGTCCGCCCGGCGCGGTCGAGCAGGAAGGAAAGGTAGTACTCGTCGGCGATCTCGCTGGCCTCGGTCACCAGGACGCGGTGCACGGTGTGGCCCTTGATGTCCATGCCGAGGATGTCGTCGGCGGCCTGCTCGGCGTCGTCGGCTGTATGTACTACGCGCACGCCTCCCGCCTTGCCGCGGCCGCCGGTCTTCACCTGGGCCTTGACGACAACCGGGCCGTCCAGGGAAGCGGCCGCGGACCGGGCCGCGGCGGGATCGGCCGCGACCCGGCCGCGGGGGACGGGTACGCCGTGCTTCTCGAAGAGATCCCGGGCTTCGTGTTCGAAGAGGTCCATGCGGGGGCGTCCTTTCCGCGGCGGGGCTGGGCAAGGAGGTCCGCCGTGTCCGGGCGTGCGGTGACGGTCCGCGGGGGCCGGGTCGAAGCCCGGGAAAAACCCTGCGGATAGCCCTGGACACGGGCTGCTTGAAGAGTGACTATATGCCTACCCCATACGGTATGCAATCTACAGTCTGCGGCGAAGAAGCCGCTGACCTCGACGGACGTCGCCGGCGGCGACGTGCGGGGCGGACGGAGCGCCGGACAAGAGAGATCCGGCGGCGGACCAGAGGAGTTGAGCAATGGCGCTGACCACGACCGGCACCACCACGGGGGAGAGTGCCCGAGCGACGAACGGCGCCGAACCCGCGCCCGCCGAGATATCCGGCGGCCACCTGGTGGCGAAAGCGCTGAAGGCCGAAGGGGTCGACACGATCTTCACCCTGTGCGGCGGCCACATCATCGACATCTACGACGGCTGCGTCGACGAAGGCATCCAGGTCATCGACGTCCGGCACGAGCAGGTCGCCGCCCACGCGGCCGACGGCTACGCGCGGATCACCGGGAAGCCCGGCTGCGCGGTGGTCACAGCCGGCCCTGGCACCACCGACGCCGTCACCGGCGTCGCGAACGCCCTGCGCGCGGAGAGCCCCATGCTGCTCATCGGCGGCCAGGGCGCGCTCACCCAGCACAAGATGGGGTCCCTCCAGGACCTCCCGCACGTGGACATGATGACGCCGATCACCAAGTTCGCCGCCACCGTCCCGCACACCGCCCGCGTCGCCGACCTCGTCTCGATGGCGTTCCGCGAGGCCTACGCCGGCGCGCCCGGCCCCTCATTCCTGGAGATCCCCCGCGACGTCCTCGACGCGCGCGTCCCGCTCGAGAACGCGAGGATCCCCGAGGCTGGCCGCTACCGCGCGTCGACCAAGAACGCGGGCGACCCCGCCGACATCGAGAAGCTCGCGGACCTGCTGGTGCACGCGAAGAAGCCGGCCATCCTGCTCGGCAGCCAGGTCTGGACGACGCGGGCGACCGAACCGGCCGTGGACCTCGTGCGCACGCTGAACATCCCGGCGTACATGAACGGCGCCGGCCGCGGCACCCTGCCTCCGGGCGACCCACACCACTTCCAGCTCTCGCGCCGGTACGCCTTCGACAACGCCGACGTCATCATCATCGTCGGCACCCCGTTCGACTTCCGGATGGGCTACGGCAAGCGGCTGTCGAAGGACGCCACCGTCGTGCAGATCGACCTCGACTACCGCACGGTCGGCAAGAACCGCGACATCGACCTCGGCATCGTCGGCGACGCCGGCCAGGTCCTGGCCGCCGTGGCCGAAGCCGCGTCCGGACGCACCGACAACGGCGCCGTCGGCCGCAAGGCCTGGCTCGAAGAGCTGCAGGCCGTGGAGGAGAAGGCGAAGCAGAAGCGCCTGCCGCTGCAGCACTCCGACGCGAGCCCGATCCACCCGTACCGGCTGGTCCACGAGATCAACGAGTTCCTCACTGAGGACTCGATCTACATCGGCGACGGCGGCGACATCGTCACCTTCTCCGGCCAGGTCGTCCAGCCGAAGTCGCCCGGCCACTGGATGGACCCCGGTCCACTCGGGACACTCGGCGTCGGGATCCCGTTCGTGCTGGCCGCCAAGCACGCGCGCCCGGACAAGGAGGTCGTCGCGCTCTTCGGCGACGGCGCCTTCAGCCTCACCGGCTGGGACTTCGAGACGCTCGTGCGGTTCAACCTGCCGTTCGTCGGGATCGTCGGCAACAACTCGTCGATGAACCAGATCCGCTACGGCCAGGCCGCGAAGTACGGCCTGCCGCGCGAGCGCGTCGGCAACACCCTCGGCGACGTCCGCTACGACGAGTTCGCGCGCATGCTCGGCGGCCACGGTGAAGAGGTCCGCGACCCGGCCGACATCGGGCCGGCGCTGCAGCGCGCCCGCGAGTCCGGCAAGCCGTCGCTGATCAACGTCTGGGTCGATCCCGACGTGTACGCCCCCGGAACCATGAACCAGACCATGTACAAGTGAGCGGAGGCCCCATGGGTAAGGCACTGGAGGGCGTCCGCGTCCTCGACATGACGCACGTGCAGTCCGGACCGTCCTCGACGCAGCTGCTCGCCTGGCTCGGCGCGGACGTGATCAAGCTCGAAACCCCCGGCCGGGGCGACATCACGCGCGGCCAGCTGCGCGACCTGCCCGGCGTCGACAGCCTCTACTTCACGATGCTGAACGCCAACAAGCGCAGCATCACGCTCAACATGAAGAGCGACGAGGGCAAGGAAGTCTTCGAGAAGCTCGTGTCCGGAGTGGACATTCTCGTCGAGAACTTCGGCCCGGGCGTCGTCGACCGGTTCGGCTACCCGTGGGACAAGCTCTCCGCGCTCAACCCGCGGCTGATCTACGCCTCCATCAAGGGGTTCGGCCCCGGCCGCTACGCCGACTTCAAGGCCTACGAGGTCATCGCGCAGGCCATGGGCGGCGCGATGAGCACCACCGGCTTCGAGGACGGCCCGCCGACCGCGACCGGTGCGCAGATCGGCGACTCCGGCACCGGCATCCACCTGGTCGCCGCCATCCTCGCCGCGCTGTTCCAGCGGACCTCCACCGGCCGCGGCCAGCGCGTTCAGGTCGCCATGCAGGACGCCGTGCTGAACCTCTGCCGCGTGAAGCTGCGCGATCAGCAGCGGCTCACGCACGGCCCGCTCGGCGAGTACCCGAACGACCAGTTCGGCGACGAGGTCCCGCGCTCGGGCAACGCCTCCGGCGGCGGCCAGCCCGGCTGGGCCGTCAAGTGCGCGCCCGGCGGGCCGAACGACTACATCTACGTGATCGTCCAGCCACCCGGCTGGGCGCCGCTCGCGCGGCTGATCGGCAAGGACGAGCTGGCCGAGGACCCGGCGTGGGCCACGCCCGAGGTCCGGCTGTCCAAGCTGGACAAGATGTTCGCGCTCGTCGAGGAGTGGACCGAGAAGCACACCAAGTGGGAAGTGATGGAGAAGCTCAACGCCTGCAACATCCCGTGCGGACCGATCCTGTCCACGAAGGAACTGATCGAGGACGAGACCCTGGAGCAGCTCGGCTCGGTCGTCGAGGTGGCGCACCCGGAGCGCGGCAGCTTCAAGACCGTCGGCTGCCCGCTCAAGCTGTCCGATTCCCCGGTCGACATCGAACGCTCGCCGCTGCTCGGCGAGCACAACGACGAGGTGCTGGCCGAACTCGGCTACAGCGAGGCCGAGCTGGACAAGTTCCGTGCGGCGGGGGTGATCTGAGTGGCGGATCGCGCGGCGGTCGAGAAGATCCTCGACCAGGCGGCCGCCGAGGGCCGGTCTTCGCTGACCGCGCCCGAGGGGCGTGCGGTGTGCGAGGCCTACGGTATCCCGACTCCGGCCGAGCGGCTCGCGGCGACGGCGGGCGAAGCCGTGACGCACGCCCGGGACATCGGCCTGCCGGTGGTGCTCAAGATCGTCTCACCGGACATCCTGCACAAAACCGAAGCCGGCGGGGTGCTCGTCGGCCTGAAGGACGCCGAAGCGGTGAAGGCGGGCTTCGAGAAGATCGTCGAGAACGCGAAGGCGTACGACGCCGGGGCGCGCATCCTCGGCGTCCAGGTGCAGCAGATGCTCACCGAGGGCCAGGAGGTGATCATCGGCTCGGTCACCGACCCGACGTTCGGCAAGATCGTCGCGTTCGGCCTGGGCGGCGTCCTGGTGGAGGTGCTCAAGGACGTCACCTTCCGGCTCGCGCCGACGAGCACCGAGGAAGCGCTGTCGATGATCGACGGTATCCAAGCTGCGGAGATCCTCCGAGGCGTCCGTGGCGCGGATCCGGTCGACCGGGACGCGCTCGCCGCGGTCATCACCGGGCTCGGGCAGCTGGTCGCCGACTTCCCGCAGCTGTCCGAAGTGGACCTCAACCCGGTGCTCGCGACGGCGTCCGGCGCCACTGCGGTCGACGTCCGGATCCTGGTCGACCCGGACGCGGCGAAGGAGCCGGTCCGGTTCACCCAGGAGGAGATCCTCGCCTCGATGAACCGGATCATGAAACCGGCGTCGATCGCGGTGATCGGCGCGTCGGCCGAGGCCGGCAAGATCGGCAACTCGGTGATGAAGAACCTGGTCAACGGCGGCTACGCGGGGGAGATCCACCCGATCAACCCCAAGGCCACCGAGATCCTCGACCGCAAGGCCTACGCCAGCATCACCGACGTGCCCGGTGACGTCGACGTCGCGATCTTCGCCATCCCGGCGAAGTTCGTTCCCGCCGCGCTGGAGGAGGTCGGCAAGAAGGGCGCGGCCGGCGCGATCCTCATCCCGTCCGGCTTCGGCGAGACCGGCAACATCGAGCTGCAGGACGAGGTCGTCGCGATCGCGCGCAAGCACGGCGTGCGCATCCTCGGGCCCAACATCTACGGCTACTACTACACGCCGGAGAACCTGTCGGCGACGTTCTGCACGCCGTACGACGTCAAGGGCGGAGTCGCGCTGTCGTCGCAGAGCGGCGGCATCGGGATGGCGATCCTCGGGTTCAGCCGCTCGGCGAAGATGGGCGTGTCCTCGATCGTCGGCGTGGGGAACAAGGCCGACATCGACGAGGACGACCTGCTCACCTTCTTCGAGCAGGACGACAACACTCAGCTCGTCGCCATGCACCTCGAAGACCTCAAGGACGGCCGCTCGTTCGCCGAGACGGCGAAGCGCGTCTCTCAGCGCAAGCCGGTCGTGGTGCTCAAGGCCGGGCGGACGTCCCAGGGCGCCAAGGCGGCCAGCTCGCACACCGGCGCCCTGGCCGGCGACGACAAGGTCTACGACGACATCCTCCGCCAGAGCGGCGTGATCCGGGCGCCCGGGCTGAACGACCTGCTCGAGTACGCCCGCGGCATCCCGCTGCTGCCCACGCCGAAGGGCGAGAACGTCGTCATCATCACCGGCGCCGGCGGCTCGGGCGTGCTGCTTTCGGACGCCTGCGTCGACAACGGCCTGAGCCTGATGGAGATCCCGCCGGACCTCGACACGGCGTTCCGGAAGTTCATCCCGCCCTTCGGCGCGGCCGGCAACCCGGTGGACATCACCGGCGGCGAGCCACCCTCGACCTACCGCAACACCATCGCGCTGGGCCTCGAGGACGACCGGATCCACGCCCTGATCCTGGGCTACTGGCACACCATCGTCACCCCGCCGATGGTCTTCGCGGAGCTCGTCGCGCAAGTGGTCGAGGAGTACCGCGCGAAGGGGATCCACAAGCCCGTCGTCGCGTCGCTGTCCGGCGACGTCGAGGTCGAAGCGGCGAGCGACTACCTCTACGAGCACGGTGTCGTCGCGTATCCGTACACCACCGAGAAGCCCGTGGCCGTGCTCGGTGCGAAGTACCGCTGGGCGCGGGCCGCCGGCCTGCTCTGAACGTCCTCCACAGGGGCTGGCCCACCGAGTGAGAAAGGACGAAGATCCACCGCACGTCGGCAACAGAGGGACATGAGTCAACGGTGACGAAAGAGAACTCTTATGACCGCAGCTACGTACCAGGAGATCACTGACGAGAACGGACGGGTTTACCGGATAGGGGAGTCACCGCACGACATCATGGGGCGCTCCCGGAGCTTCATGGTCTGGCTGCCCTGGATCGCCATGATGGCGGTCAGCGTGTTCGAGTACGGCTGGGGCGCCGTCGAAGGCACCCTCGAAGAGAAGTACGGCTGGTCGCTGTCGGACGCGTTCTGGCTGGCCAGCATCTGGGCCGTCTTCCAGGCCGGGGTCGCGTTCCCGGCCGGGCGGCTCCGCGAGAAGAACATCGTGTCGGCGAAGACGGCGATGCTCTTCGGCGCGGTGTGCAGCGGCATCGGCTACTTCACCATCGCGCACAGCGGGAACCTGACGCTGGCGTTCATCGGGTACTCGGTCCTCGGCGGCACCGGCGCCGGGCTCGTGTACGCGACCTGCATCAACATGGTCGGCAAGTGGTACCCGGAGAAGCGCGGGGCGCGGACCGGGTTCGTGAACGGTGGCTTCGCCTACGGTTCGGTGCCGTTCATCTACCTGTTCAGCGCGTTCCTCGGGCACGAGAACGTCACCGGGGTGCTCGACGGGATCGGCCTCTACATGCTGATCGTCGTCGGAGTCTGCGGGTTCCTGTTCAAGGACCCGCCGAAGAGCTGGTGGCCGAAGGAGGTCGACCCGCTGACCTGGGCCAAGAACAAGGCCGGGGTCAAGAGCCTGGCCAAGAACCCGCCCGCGGTCCGGCAGTTCACGCCGATGGAGGCGATCCGGACGGGCATGCTCCCGCTGATGTGGGTGAGCCTGGTGATCATCGGCGGCGTCTCGCTGTTCGGCATCAACTTCCAGGTGCCGTTCGCCAAGGAAAGCCACTTCGGCGCGTTCGTCGCGGCTTCCTCGGCCGGCGTGCTGGCGATCGTGAACGGTACCGGCCGGGCGGTCGTCGGCTGGGCGTCGGACAAGATCGGGCGCAGGCAGACGCTGACGCTGGTGCTGGTGATCGCGGCGCTGGCCCAGTTCGGCGTGCTGTACGCGGGGAACACGCACAACCTGTTCCTGTTCATGGCGTTCGCGTTCCTGACCGGGTTCGGCGGCGGCGCCTTCTACCCGCTGTTCGCCTCGCTGGTGCCGGACTACTTCGGCGAGAACAACAACGCGTCGAACTACGGCCTGGTCTACAGCGCGAAACTGGTCGGCGGCGTCGGCGGCGGCGGGCTCGCCGCGGGCGTCATCAGTGCGTGGGGCTACACCGGCGCGTACATCCTCGCCGGGTGCATCGCGCTGCTTTCGGCGGTGCTGACGCTGTTCCTGCGCCAGCCGGGACGGCCGCGCCACCAGCTCGCGGAAACCGAGCTGGTGGCGCGTCCTTCCGCCACTGCGGGCGGCTGATCCGGTTACCCGCTCCCCGGTCCTGCTGTCATCAGGATCGGGGAGCCTCCGGACGTTCGTGGTAGGCCTGGCGGGTCCGTTCGGTGTGCCTGGCCATGATCTCCTCCGCGGCTTCGGCATTCCCGTACGAGATCGCGTTGATCAGCTCGTCGTGCTCGTTCCACGCGTCCTTTCCGCGCGGGCGGGCGATCGGCGTGTAGTACCAGCGGACCCGGCGGTCGACGAGGCCGATCAGCTCCGCGAGAACCGCGTTCCCCGAGAGCTGCGTGATAAACGCGTGGAGGGCGGCGTTGGCGGCGACCAGGCCCTCGGTGTCCTCGGCCTTCAGGGCCGTGATGCCCGCCTTCTGCAGCTCCCAGAGCCGTTCGACGTCGTCGGCCGTCGCATTGGCGGCGGCGAGCTTCGCGGAGTGCGTCTCCAGCACGCTGCGGACGCTCAGCAGCTGGTCGGCTTCTTCGTCGGTCGGCAGGTGCACGAACGCGCCCTGCGCGGGGCGGAGGTCGACCCAGCCCTCGCTCTGCAGGCGCTGCAGTGCTTCGCGGACGGGCTGCCGGCTGACGCCCAGGTACTCGGCCAGGTCGGCCTCGACCAGGTGCTGCCCGGGTTCGAGGGTGCGGTTGATGATCAGCTCGGCGAGGGCCTCGTAGACGACCTGGCGCAGCGGGGCGGGCCGTTCGACGCGCTTGGCGGCGGTCGAGCTGAGCGAGCCCTTGGCCGTGCGGCGGCCGGACGGGCCGCGGTCTTGGAGCGGGGAAGCGGGCTGGCTCACGGGGCACCTCGAGACGGAGAGGAACGCGACGATCTGTGATCAGGATACAGGTTTTGGTATGCAAAATCCCGAACTGTCACCCGGCTGGGAGTTTTGCCACGCCCTCTGGCTTCGCTTCTGAATCCAGGATACTGTATGCAATCACGTGCTGGACCGAAGTGGGAGGCACATCATGAAGGTGGCAGTTCTCGGAGCCGGGGCGATCGGTGCCTACGTCGGAGCCGCGCTGCACCGCGGCGGGACCGAGGTGCACCTGATCGCCCGGCGGGCCCACCTCGCCGCGATGCGCGAGCGCGGCGTCCGCGTGCTCAGCCCGCGCGGCGACTTCACCGCGCACCCGCACGTCACGGACGACCCGGCCGAAGTCGGCCCGGTGGACTTCGTCTTCCTCGGCCTGAAGGCCAACTCCTACGCCTCGTGCGCACCGCTCCTCGCCCCGCTGCTCGGCCCGGACACCGCAGTCGTGGCCGCGCAGAACGGCATCCCGTGGTGGTACTTCCACGGCCTGACGGGACATCCGCTCGAAGGGCACCGCGTCGAGACCGTCGACCCGGGCGGCTCGGTCACCGCGGTGCTGGAGCTGCGACGCGCGATCGGCTGCGTCGTCTACTGCTCCACGGTCATCGAGGAACCGGGCGTGATCCGGCACCTGGAGGGCACCCGGTTCTCCCTCGGCGAGCCGGACGGCGAGATCTCCGCGCGGTGCAAGGTGCTCAGCGCGGCCATGATCGCCGGCGGGCTCAAGGCGCCGGTCGAACCGCGGCTGCGCGACGACATCTGGATCAAGCTGATGGGCAACGTCGCCTTCAACCCGCTCTCGGCGCTGACCCGGGCGACCATGGCCCAGATGTGCGAGCACGACGACACGCGCGCGCTCGTCGCCACGATGATGACCGAGACGCTCGCCATCGCCCGCGCGGCGGGCAGCGACCCCGGCGTTTCGGTGGAGAAGCGCATCGACGGCGCCTGGCGCGTCGGCCACCACAAGACGTCGATGCTGCAGGACCTCGAAGCGGGCAAGCCGCTCGAGATCGACGCGATCATCGGCGCGGTCGTGGAGCTGGCCGGTCTCACCGGCGTGCCCGCGCCGGCGCTGCGGCACGTCCACGCCGCCATCTCGCTGCTCGACCACACCAGCAACCCGCCCGTCCCCGTCGGGGCGCACTGACCCGGAGGTGCCCGTGAAGCGCAAGAAGACCGAGCCGTACGTCCGGCTCACCCAGCCCCTCGTGCGCGACTCCGGTGTGCTGCGGCCGGCGACCTGGGAGGAGGCCCTCGACCGGGCCGCCGCCGGGATCCGCCGGACGCTGGAGAGCAAGGGGCCCGAGGCGTTCGGGATGTTCTCGTGCGCCCGCGCGACCAACGAGATGAACTTCGTCGCGCAGAAGTTCACCCGCGCGGTGATCGGCACGAACAACGTCGACTCGTGCAACCGCACGTGTCACGCGCCGAGCGTCGCCGGGCTGGCCCGGGTGTTCGACAGCGGCGGCGGGACGTCGTCGTACCAGGAGATCGAGGACGCCGACGTCATCGTCGTCTGGGGCGGCAACCCCCGCGAGGCGCACCCGATCTTCTTCCAGCACGTGCTCAAGGCGGTCCACAAGGGAGCGAAGCTCTTCGTCGTCGACCCGCGCCGGACGAGCACCGCGAGCTGGGCGCACCGGCAGCTGCAGCTCGTGGTCGGCACCGACATCCCGCTGGCCCACGCGGTCGCCCGCGAGATCATCCACTCCGGACTCGCCAACACGACGTTCATCGAGCGCGCCACCGAGGGGTTCGCCGAGTTCGCGGCCTCGGTCGAGCCGTGGACCCTGGAGGTCGCGGAGAAGACCACCGGCGTGCCCGCCGAGCTGATCCGCGAGCTGGCCCACGCCTACGCCCGCGCCGACCGCGGGCAGCTGTCGTGGACCCTCGGCATCACCGAGCACCACAACGGCACCGACAACGTCCTCGCGTTGATCAACCTCGCGCTGCTGGCCGGGCAGGTCGGCCGCTACGGCGCCGGGCTGAACCCGCTGCGCGGGCAGAACAACGTCCAGGGCGGCGGCGACATGGGCGCCATCCCCGACCGCCTGCCGGGTTTCCAGGACGTCCTCGACGCGGACGTCCGCGCCAAGTTCGACGCCGCGTGGGGCTCGTCGATCCCGGCGGACAAGGGCCTCAACCTCACGCAGATGCTCGACGCGATGGAACGCGGCGACCTGACCTGCGTGTACATCATCGGCGAGAACCCGGTGCAGTCCGAAGCGGACTGCGAGCACACGGTCAAGCGGCTGTCCAATGTGGACCACCTCGTGGTGCAGGACATCTTCCTCACGAAGACGGCGCAGCTGGCCGACGTCGTGCTGCCGGCGTCGGCGGCCTGGTGCGAGAGCGACGGCACGTTCACCAACTCCGAACGCCGGGTGCAGCGCGTCCGCAAGGCCCTCG
This sequence comes from Amycolatopsis sp. NPDC005961, assembly GCF_040629235.1. NCBI lineage: Bacteria > Bacillati > Actinomycetota > Actinomycetes > Pseudonocardiales > Pseudonocardiaceae > Amycolatopsis > Amycolatopsis sp. NPDC005961. Next base: position 28,026 of record NZ_JBEXVF010000021.1, read on the forward strand.
AACCGCCGGCGGGCGCGCGGGACGACATCGAGCTGCTGTCCGAGCTGGCGCGCCGGCTCGGCCACGACTGGCACCACACCGGCGGCCAGGAGGTCTGGGACGAGCTGCGCTCGTTGTCCCCGATGCACGCCGGGATGTCCTACGCGCGGCTGGAAGAGCTGGGCGGTATCCAGTGGCCGTGCTACACCGAGGACACGCTCGAGCCGACGTTCCTGCACGGGCGCCTGTGGGCCGACGACCCGGCCGAGCGCGGCCGCCCGGCGCCGTTCACGGTGCTCGAGCACAGCCCGCCGGTCGACCTGCTCACCGAGGAGTTCCCGATCCGCCTCACCACCGGGCGGCGCCTGGACTCCTACAACACCGGCGTCCAGTCCGGCGGGTTCCCCTCGCCGCTGCGGCAGGGCGAGACCCTGGACCTGTGCCCGGAAGACGCGCGGTCGCTCGGGGTCGAGCCCGAGGAGCTGGTCCGGATCTCCTCGCGGCGTGGCGAGATCGTCGCGCCGGTCCGGCTCGACACCGGGCTCAAGCCGGGCCTGGCGTTCATGACGTTCCACTTCCCGGACGAGGTCGACGTCAACGTCATCACCATCGAGGCGACCTGCCCGATCGCCGGCACCGCGGAGTACAAGGCCGCGGCCATCCGGGTGGACAAGCTGCCGGTGGAGGTCTGAGGTGGATCTCAAGCTCCTCGACGCCGTTGCCACCCGCGAGGAACGCGAGGCCGTCGCCGGGTTCGCCGGCGGCGGGCGAGACCGGCTGCTGCCCGCCCTGCACGCGGTCAACGACCGGGTCGGCTGGATCAGCCAGGGCGCGCTCAACCTCATCTGCGAGGCGCTGCACGTGCCGCCCGCCGACGCGTACGGCGTGGCCAGCTTCTATTCGCTGTTCGCGCTGGAGGAGCGCCCGGAACGGGTGGTGCACGTGTGCACCGACCTGGCCTGCCGGCTCAAGGGCGCGGACACCGTGTGCGACGTCCTCACCGAGCACGTCGGCGCCGCGGGGAAGGCGCGCGGCGGGGTCACGTGGCTGCGCAGCCCGTGCCTCGGCGTCTGCGAACGAGCCCCCGCGGCGCTGACGTTCCAAGCCGGCGACCCGGCGACCACGGAGCTGCTCGCCCCGGCGACCGGCGCGTCGGCCGTCCTGGCCGCGCAGCGGGAACCAGCGGGCGAAGGCTCGGCGCCGATCATCCACCAGAAGGACGGCTTGCGGCTGCTGCGGCGGGTGGGCGTGGTCGATCCGTCCAGTGTGGACGACTACCGCGCGGCCGGTGGTTACGCCGCCCTGCGCAACGCCCTGCGGATGGGCGAGGCCGCGGTGCTCCGCGAGGTCACCGACTCCGGGCTGCTGGGGCGCGGCGGGGCGGCGTTCCCGACCGGGCGCAAGTGGGCGGCCACGGCCGCGCAGCCCGCCGGGCCGCACTACCTGGTGTGCAACGCCGACGAGAGCGAACCCGGCACGTTCAAGGACCGGGTGTTGCTCGAAGGCGACCCGTTCGCGCTGGTGGAGTCGATGACGATCGCCGCGTTCGCCATCGGCGCCCGGCAGGGTTACGTCTACCTGCGCGGTGAGTACCCGCGGGCGCTGCGGCTGCTCCGGAACGCGATCGACGTGGCTCGGGAGCGCGGGTTCCTCGGCGCGGACATCATGGGCCAGGAGGGGTTCTCGTTCGACATCGAGATCCGCCGCGGCGCGGGTGCCTACATCTGCGGCGAGGAGACCGCGATCTTCAACTCGATCGAAGGCTTCCGCGGGGAACCGCGCACGAAACCGCCGTTCCCGGTCGAGAAGGGGTTGTTCGGCAAGCCGACGGTCGTCAACAACGTCGAGACGCTGGTCAACGTGCCGTTGATCCTCACCGAGGGGGCGGCCGCGTACCGGTCCATCGGCACGGAGGCGTCGGCCGGGCCGAAGCTGTTCTGCGTGTCCGGGAACGTCGAACGGCCGGGTGTGTACGAAGTGCCGTTCGGGACGACTCTGCGGGAACTGGTGGCACTGGCCGGGGGAGTACCCGAGGGCCGCTCGCTGCGCGCGATCCTGCTGGGCGGCGCGGCGGGCGGGTTCGTCCGGCCGGACGAGCTGGACCTGCCACTGACCTTCGAGGACGCACGGGCGGCGAAGACGACGCTCGGCTCGGGCGTCGTCCTGGTGCTCGACGACCTGGCCGACCTCGGCGGCTTCCTGCTGCGGATCGCGGAGTTCTTCCGCGACGAATCGTGCGGGCAGTGCGTCCCGTGCCGGATCGGGACGGTCCGGCAGGAGGAGGCGATCCGGCGGGTCCTCGCGGCCGGCACGGAGGAGCGGCCACTGCTCCGGGAAGTGGGCGGAGTCATGCGCGACTCGTCGATCTGCGGGCTCGGCCAGACCGCGTGGAACGCCATCGAATCGGCCATCGACCGGTTGGGAGCGCTGCAATGACCATTGTGGACATCGGAATCCCGAAGCGGCTGGTCGAGTTCACTGTGGACGGTGAAAAGGTCCGAGTGCCGGAGGGCTCGACGATCCTCGACGCCTGCACGGCGGCGGGCAAGGACATCCCGACCCTCTGCTACGGCGACACCCTCGAACCGGCGAACGCCTGCCGCGTTTGCATGGTCGAAGTCGAAGGCTCGCGGACGCTGGTGCCGTCCTGCTCACGCAAGGCCGAACCGGGCATGGTGGTGCGCACCGACTCCGAGCGGACGCGCACGAGCCGCAAAGTGGTCCTCGAACTCCTGGCCTCGGCGACGGATCTGTCGACCACGCCGGGCGTCGCGGAGTGGATCGCGGAGACCGGCGCCGATCCGGACCGCTTCGGCCCCGACGCGGCCACCGTGGCGCAACCGGCGCTGGTGGACAACGAGCTGTACGTCCGGGACTACGAGAAGTGCATCCTCTGCTACAAATGCGTCGACGCGTGCGGCGACCAGTGGCAGAACTCGTTCGCCATCAGCGTGGCCGGCCGGGGGTTCGACGCGCGGATCTCGACGGAGTTCTCGAACCCGTTGCCGGACAGCGCGTGCGTGTACTGCGGCAACTGCGTCGAGGTGTGCCCGACGGGCGCGCTCAGCTTCAAGCGCGAGTACGACAAGCGCGAGGACGGCACCTGGGACGAGTCCCGCCAGACGGCGACCACGACCGTCTGCACGTTCTGCGGGGTCGGCTGCAACCTGACACTGCACGTCCAGGACAACGAGATCGTCAAGGTGACCTCGCCGCACGAAAGCTCGGTGACGCACGGGAACCTCTGCATCAAGGGCCGGTTCGGCTGGCAGCACGTCCAGAACAAGTAGCGGCACCCTCGCGCCGAGGCGCCGTGGCTCGACGAGCTGCGGCGCCTTCGTCGTCTCCGCGCGCCGGTGGCCCCGCGCCCGTTGACCCCGGGCCCGCTGAGCAGCTATTCTCGATATGCGAAAGAAAAATTCCGGATAGTGAAATTTGAGGTCGCGATGCCAGAAGAGGGGCACTCCCTGCCGTACGTCGCCAACCTGTCGATCCTGTTCAAGGAGGTACCGCTGCTCGAGCGCGCGGCCGCCGCGCGGGAGGCCGGGTTCACCGACGTCGAGTACTGGTGGCCGTTCGACACCGCGGTCCCCGCGCGCGACGAGGTCGACGCGTTCGTGCGAAGCCTGGACGGCGTCCGCCTGCGCGGGCTGAACTTCTACGCCGGCGACATGGCGGCGGGGGAGCGGGGCCTGGTGTCGTGGATCGGCCGCGAGGCCGAGTTCGCCGACAGCCTCGTCGTCGCGCTCGGCATCGCCGAACGCACCGGCTGCCGCAGCTTCAACGCGCTCTACGGCAACCGGCTCGACGGCGAAGACCCCGCCAAGCAGGACGAACTCGCCCGCGTACACCTCGCGACGGCCGCCGAGGCCGCCGCGAAGATCGGCGCGCAGCTGGTCCTCGAACCGCTCTCCGGCGCGGACCGCTACCCGCTCAAGACCGCCGCGGACGCCGTGGCCGTGCTCGACGACCTCGGGCGCGACAACGTGCGGCTGCTGGCCGACCTGTACCACCTGGCAGTCAACGGCGACGACCTGGACGCACTGGCGACGACGTACATCGCCCGGATCGGGCACGTGCAGATCGCCGACGCACCCGGGCGCCACCAGCCCGGCACCGGCTCGCTGGACCTCGACGGCCACCTCGCGAGGCTGCAGAACGCGGGTTACGACGGGTTCGTCGGGATCGAGTACGTCCCGGAGCCCGACACCCTCACGTCGCTGAACTGGCTGCCGATCACCCGAAGGGGACGAGCATGAAACTGGGATTCATCGGACTGGGCGTGATGGGCGCCCCGATGGCCGCGCACCTGGTCGCGGCCGGGCACGACGTCAGCGGCTACGACGTCCACGCCGCCGCGGGGGAGAAGCTGCAGGCCGCCGGCGGGCGCGCCGCCACGAGCGTGGCCGACGCGGTGGCCGGGGCGGACGTCGTGATCACGATGTTGCCGAACCACCCGCAGGTCGAGGAGGTCGTGCTGGCCGCGGGCGGCGTGCTCGACACGGCCGAGCCCGGCACACTCCTGATCGACATGAGCACGATCCGGCCCGAGACGTCGATCGCCGTCGCGGAAGCCGCGCGGGACAAGAAGATCCGCGTCCTGGACGCCCCCGTGTCCGGTGGGCAGGCCGGTGCCGAGCAGGCGTCGCTGTCCATCATGGTCGGCGGTTCCGAAGAGGACTTCGAGGCCGCGAAGCCGGTGTTCGACGCGCTCGGCAAGACCGTCGTGCACGTCGGCCCGCACGGCGCCGGCCAGGTCGTGAAGGCCGCCAACCAGCTCGTCGTGGGCGGGATCTACGGCCTCGTCGCCGAGGCGATCGTGCTGCTGGAGGCGTCCGGTGTGGACGCTCTGACCGGGCTCGACGTCCTCGCCGGCGGCCTCGCGGGCAGCCGGATCCTCGAGCTCAAGCGCAAGTCCATGGTGGAGCGCCAGTTCGCGCCCGGGTTCCGGATCGACCTGCACCACAAGGACATGGGGATCGCGCTGGCCGCCGCCCGGCAGGCCGACGTCGCGCTCCCGCTCACCGGGCTGGTCGCCCAGCTCGTCGCCGCCGGCCGCGCCATGGGCCACGGCTCCCTGGACCACTCGGCCTTGCTGAAGGTCGTCGAACAGTTGTCGGGCCGCGTCCCGGCGGAGGTGTGACATGCCCAGAATCCCCGCCATGCAAGCGGTCGTCGACGTCCTGGAGAGCGAAGGCGTCGACACCGTCTTCGGCTGCCCCGGCGCCGCCATCCTCCCGCTGTATAACGCCCTACAAGGCCGGGCGATCGAGCACCTGATCGTCCGCCACGAAGAGGGCGCGACGCACATGGCCGACGGCTGGGCCCGGACGAACGGCAATGTCGGCGTCGTGATCGGCACGTCCGGCCCGGCCGGGACGAACATGATCACCGGGCTCTACACCGCGCACGCGGACTCGATCCCGATGATCTGCATCACCGGCCAGGCCGCCACGAACAAGCTGCACCAGGAGGCCTTCCAGGCCGTCGACATCGTCGAGATCGCCAAGCCGGTCACGAAGTGGGCGGTGCAGGTCAAGGAGGCCGCGCAGCTGCCGTGGATCTTCCGCGAAGCCTTCCGGGTGGCCCGGTCCGGCCGCCCGGGCCCGGTCCTCATCGACCTCCCCATCGACGTCCAGAAGCAGGACATCGAGTGGGACTCCTCGATCGACTCGCCGCTGCCGGTGACGGCGGTGAAGCCCGCGTCCGCGCGGGTCGAGCGGGCCCTCGACCTGCTCCTGGCGGCCGAACGACCGCTGATCCTCGCCGGCGGCGGGGTCATCCTCGGCGAGGCCGGCGAGCGGCTGCGGGCCGCGGCCAAGCGCCTGGACGTCCCGGTCCAGGTGACGCTGATGGGCAAGGGGAGCTTCCCCGAGGACCACGAGCTGTTCGCCGGGATGGCCGGGATCCAGACGTCGCAGCGCTGGGCGAACGCGGCCTTCCTGGAGTCGGACCTGGTGCTGGCGCTGGGCGCGCGGTTCGGCGACCGGCACACCGGTGAGCTGTCGGTGTACCGGGGCGAGCGGAAGTTCATCCACGTCGACATCGAGCCCACCCAGCTGGGCAAGGTGTTCGGCCCCGACCTCGGGATCGTCTCGGACACGGGCGAGTTCCTCGACGCGCTGCTGACGGCGCTGGACGCACGTGAGGTGACGCCGCGTCGGGAGTGGGTCGGGCGCATCGCGGAGCTGAAGGAAGCGCTTCCCCGGCGCGACGACTTCGACACCCTGCCGATCAAGGCGCCGCGGGTCTTCAAGGAGATCAACGAAACCTTCGGCGAGGACACGTACTTCGTCACCGCGATCGGGCTCTACCAGATCTGGTCGGGCCAGTTCCAGAAGGCGCACAAGCCGCGGCACTACCAGGTCTGCGGCCAGGCCGGCCCGCTCGGCTGGGAGATCCCCGCCGCGATCGGCGTCAAGAAGGCCCGCCCGGAGGCCGAAGTCGTCGGTGTGGTCGGCGACTACTCGTTCCAGTTCCTCGTCGAGGAGCTGGCGGTCGCCGCCCAGTACGACGTCGGGTTCGTGCTGATCATGCTCAACAACGAGTACCTCGGCCTGATCCGCCAGGCCGAGACCGGGTACGACATGAACTTCGAGGTCGACATCCACTACGACGCGAACGGCACGGACAACGTCAAGATCATGGAGGCCTACGGCTGCTCCGGCACCCGCGTGCACGAGCCGGCCGAGATCCGGACGTCGCTCGAATGGGCCCGCAAGGAGGCCGAGCGCACCAGCCGCCCGGTCCTGGTCGAGATCATGATCGAGCGCGAGGGCAACGCCGCGATGGGTGCCGCTCTCGACGCCGTGAAGGAGTTCGAGCCCGCGTAACACCCGCGTGACCACGGCCGCCGCACGAGACCTGACCTCGTGCGGCGGCCTTTCCGCGTGCTCGATCAAGCGGTTGTCGGAAAGTACAAACGAGGGCCGTAAATTCACCCTTCTTTCAGGGGTTTTGCCGTGGTCCCGGCCACACCTCAGCGTGTGTACTTCTTCACGAAGCAGCCCCGAAAGGACGTCCACAGTGGAATTCCTCCGACCCGCCACGCTGGCCGACGCGCTCGCCGCGAAGGCCGCGAGCCCCGGTGCGGTCCCGATCGCCGGCGGCACGGACGTGATGGTCGAGCTCAACTTCGACCACCGCCGCCCCGGCGCCCTGCTCGACCTCGGCCGCGTCGCCGAGCTGCACGAGCACGGCACCGACGACGGCCGGATCCGCCTCGGCGCCGCCGTGCCCTACACCCGGATCATCACCGAACTGGGCGCGAAGCTGCCCGGTCTCGCGATGGCGTCGCGGACCGTCGGGTCCCCGCAGATCCGCAACCGCGGTTCCGTGGGGGGCAATCTGGGCGCAGCTTCGCCCGCGGGCGACTCGCACCCGGCGCTCCTGGCCGCCGACGCCGAGGTCGAAATCGCCTCGGTCCGCGGCACCCGGATCGTCGCGGCGAAGGACTTCTACGTCGGGGTGAAGAAGAACATCCTGGAGCCCGACGAGCTGATCACGTCCGTGCTGCTGGCCCCGGCCACCGGGCCGCAGCAGTTCAGCAAGATCGGCACCCGCAACGCCATGGTCATCGCCGTCGCCGCCTTCGGGCTGGCGCTGCACCCCGCCGAACAACGCGTCGGCACCGGCGTCGGCTCGGCCGCTCCCACCCCGCGCCGGGCTTTCGAAGCCGAAGAGTTCCTGGCCGGGGAGCTGGACTGGGAGTCGCCGCGGGCGTTGACGGACTCGGTGAAGCGCCGCTTCGGCGACCTGGTCGCCGGGGCCGCGTCCCCGATCGACGACGTGCGGGGGAGCGCGGCCTACCGGCGCCACGCCTTGGGCGTCATGGCGCGCAGGACCTTGACCTGGGCCTGGGGCGAATACTGCGAAGGGAGCGCGAAGTGCGCGTGAACGTCACCGTCAACGGCGAGCACCGCCGGGCGGACAACGTCTGGGAAGGCGAGAGCCTGCTCTACCTCCTGCGCGAGCGGCTCGGCCTCCCGGGCTCGAAGAACGCCTGTGAACAGGGCGAATGCGGCTCGTGCACGGTCTACGTGGACGGCGTCCCGGCGTGCGCGTGCCTGGTCGCGGCCGGCCAGGCCGAGGGCCGCGACGTCGTCACGGTCGAGGGGCTCGCTTCCGGAGACGACCTGGACCCGGTGCAGGAGTCGTTCGTCGAGCAGGGCGCCGTCCAGTGTGGCTTCTGCACGCCCGGCCTGCTGGTCGCGGCGCACGACCTGATCGAGCGCGTCCCGGACCCGAGCGACGTCGAGATCCGCGAGGCCCTCGCCGGGAACCTGTGCCGCTGCACCGGCTACGAGAAGATCCTCGACGCCGTCCGCGACGCGGCCGCGAAGAAGGCCGTCCGATGAGCGCCCCGGCCCGCTCCCCGCAGGAGCTGCACGACACGATCGCCGGCGGCATCGGCGAAAGCCCACTGCGCCCGGACGGCACGCTCAAGGTCCGCGGCGAATTCGCCTACTCCTCCGACCTGTGGCACGAGGACATGCTGTGGGGCGCCACCCTGCGCAGCCCGCACCCGCACGCCCGGATCGTCCGCCTCGACGTCTCCCGCGCGCTGGCCCAGCCGGGCGTGCACGCGGTGCTGACGCACGAGGACGTACCCGGCGAGAACGTCTACGGCCTCAAGTACCAGGACACGCCGGCGCTGGCCGCGGACCTGGTGCGCTACCAGGGCGAGCCGATCGCCATTCTGGCCGCCGACCACCCGGAGATCGCGCGGCAGGCGCTCAAGGAGATCGTCGTCGAGTACGACGTCCTCGAGCCGATCACCGACCCCGAGCGCGCCGCCCACGACGACACCCTGCCGAAGCTGCACCCGGACGGGAACCTCGTCCGCCACCAGCGGATCGTCAAGGGCGACCCGGCGGCCACCGCGGACGTCGTCGTGTCCGGCGTCTACGAGATCGGCATGCAGGACCAGGCGTTCCTCGGGCCCGAATCCGGGCTCGCGGTGCCGGCCGAGGACGGCGGCGTCGACCTCTACCTGGCCACCCAGTGGCTGCACGTCGACCAGCGCCAGACGGCGAAGGCCCTCGGTCTCCCGCTGGACAAGGTGCGGCTGACGCTGTCCGGTGTCGGCGGCGCGTTCGGCGGCCGTGAGGACCTGTCCATGCAGATCCACTCGTGCATGCTCGCGCTGCGCACCGGGCGTCCGGTGAAGATGAGCTACAACCGCCTCGAGTCGTTCTTCGGGCACGTGCACCGCCACCCGGCGAAGATGTACTACGAGCACGGCGCCACCCGCGACGGGAAGCTCGTCTACGTGCGGGCGAAGATGTACTTCGACGGTGGCGCGTACGCGTCCAAGACCCCGGTCGTGGTGGGCAACGGCACCACGCTCAGCGTCGGCCCCTACGACGTGCCGAACGCGCACATCGAGGGCTGGGGCGTCTACACGAACAACCCGACCTGCGGCGCGATGCGCGGCCTGGGCGCGGTCCAGCCGACGTACGCCTACGAGTCCCAAATGGACAAGCTCGCGTCCGCTTTGGACATGGATCCGGCGGAGCTGCGGATCCTGAACGCGATGAGCGAAGGGTCCACTGTGGTCACCGGCCAGGTGGTGGACTTCCCGGCGCCGGTCGCCGAGCTGGTCCAGCGCGTTCGCGACCTGCCGCTGCCGCCCGAGCCGACCGGCGAACGCGACATCCGCGAGCTGCCGGGCGGTGCGTCCAACACCACCCACGGCGAAGGCGTCGTCCGCGGCGTCGGCTATGGCGTGACGATCAAGAACATCTCCTACGCCGAGGGCCTCGACGACTACTCGACCGCCCGCGTGCGGCTGGAGGTGCTCGGCGGCGAAGCGGTGGCGATGGTGCACACCGCGGCGGCGGAGGTCGGCCAGGGGCTCGTCACCCTGCAGCAGCAGATCGCCCGCACCGAGCTGGGCCTGACCCGGGTGAGCGTGCACCCGGCCGACACGAGCGTCGGCGACGCGGGCTCCAGCTCGGCGTCGCGCCAGACCTACGTCACCGGCGGCGCGGTCCGCAACGCCTGCCTCGCGGTCGCCGAGGCGGTGTACGCGCGGCTCGGAGTGTCGCCCGAAGGTATGTCGCTGACCGGCGGCAAGGTCGTCGCGGCCGACGGCGAAGTCGTCGCCGACCTGGCCGAACTGCTGGGGGACACCGCGATCGAGGAGACCCGCGAGTTCCACCACCGGCCGACCTACCCCCTGGACCCGGAGACCGGGCAGGGCGACGCCCACGTCCAGTACGGCTTCTCGGCCCACCGCGCGGTCGTCGACGTCGACCTGGACCTGGGCCTGGTCAAGGTCGTGCAGCTGGACTGCGCCCAGGACGTCGGCAAGGCGATGAACCCCGACGCCGTCGTCGCCCAGATCCAGGGCGGCTCGGCGCAGGGCCTCGGCCTGGCCGTGATGGAGGAGATCCTGGTCAAGGACGGCAAGGTGCGGAACCCGTCGTTCACCGACTACCTCATCCCGACCATCCTGGACATGCCGCCGATGCGCGTCGACGTCCTCGAGCGGCCCGACCCGCACGCGCCCTACGGCGTCCGCGGCGTCGGCGAGCCGCCCACGATCTCCGCGACCCCGGCGATCGCCAACGCCATCCGCGCGGCCACCGGCCTCGAGCTGCCGCGCGTCCCCATCCGTCCCGAACACATCACTGGAGTCTGAGATGACCACGTCGATTTCCGTCGAGCAGGAGTGGCTCGACCAGGCCATCCGCATCGCGGAGACCAACGTCGCGAACGGCGGCGGCCCCTTCGGCGCGCTGATCGTGAAGGACGGCGAGATCGTCTCGACCGGCGTCAACCGCGTCACCGCGAACCTCGACCCGACCGCGCACGCCGAGGTCGTCGCGATCCGCGCGGCCTGCCAGGCGCTCGGCACGTTCAAGCTCGACGGCTGCGTGCTCGTGTCCAGCTGCGAGCCGTGCCCGATGTGCCTGTCGTCGGCGCTGTGGGCGCGCGTCGACAAGGTCCTCTTCGCCGCCGACCGCGACGACGCGGCCAAGGCCGGTTTCGACGACCGCGCCTTCTACGAACTCTTCGACCGTCCTCGTGACACGTGGACCGTTCCCGTGACGCGACTGTCCGCAAAGGACGGATTCGCGCCGTTCGCGGCCTGGCTCGACAAGAGCGACCGCACCGACTACTGACCCACCGCTTACTGACCCACAAGGCCAGCTGACCGGAGCACAACCGAATCGAACGTCCCGCTCGCCCAGGCACGGCGCTGTGCCTCGGCCTGGCCGAGCACACCCACCGGCAAGGGCAGGACGCATGACCCAGACCGAAGTCCCCACCCCCGTAGTCGAAGAAGTACCCGAACAACGCCGATCCCTCCTGGACAGGCTCTTCGAGCTGCGGGCCCGGCAGAGCACGGTCGGCCGTGAGGTCCGCGGCGGCGTCACGACGTTCGTCGCGATGGCCTACATCGTGCTGCTCAACCCGCTCATCCTCGGCGCTTCCGCCGACATCACCGGCGCCCGGCTGTCGGCCGCACAGGTGACCACCGCGACCGCGCTCGCCGCCGCGGTGATGACCATCCTCATGGGGGTCGTCGGCAACGCGCCCCTCGCGCTGGCCGCCGGCCTCGGCATCAACGGCATCGTCGCGTTCCAGATGGCGCCGTCGATGACGTGGGCGCAGGCGTTCGGGCTGGTCGTGCTCGAAGGCGTGTGCATCGTGCTGATGGCGGTCAGCGGCGTCCGCGAGCGGATCATGAACGCCATCCCGCGGCCCCTCAAGATGGCGATCACCGTCGGGATCGGGCTCTACATCGCCCTGGTCGGGCTGGTCAGCGCCGGGTTCGTGACCCGGATGCCGGACGCGGCGCAGACCACGGTCCCGGTGCGCCTCGGGGCGAGCGGGCACCTGCACGGCTGGCCGATCGTCGTGTTCTGCTTCGGCCTGCTGCTGATGATCGTGCTGATGGCCCGGAAGGTCCCGGGCGCGGTGCTGATCAGCATCGGCGTGTCGACGGTGCTCGCGGTGGTGCTGCACGAGGGGTTCGGCGTCGGCGGCTGGGGTCTCACCACCCCCGCACTGCCCGACCACGTCGTCGCCGCCCCGGACTTCGGGCTCTTCGGTCACATCGACCTGTTCGGCGGGTTCGCGTCGGCGGGCGCGCTCGCGGCCACGGTGTTCCTGTTCACGCTGGTGCTGTCCGGGTTCTTCGACGCCATGGGCACGATCACCAGCGTTTCGGACGAAGCCGGGCTGTCGAAGAACGGCAAGGTGCCGCGGATGGGCCGGATCCTGCTGGTCGACGGCGCGGGCGCGATCGCGGGCGGCGTCACGGGGTCCTCACCGAACACGGTGTTCCTGGAGTCCGCGGCCGGCGTCGGCGAAGGCGCCCGGACGGGCCTCGCGAGCGTGGTCACCGGCCTGCTGTTCGCCGGGACGCTGCTGTTCACGCCGCTCGCCGGCGTGGTCCCGGCCCAGGCCGCGGCGCCCGCACTGGTGGTCATCGGCGGCATGATGGTCGCGCAGTGCCGCAACATCCCCTGGAACGACCCGGACTACACGATCCCGGTGTTCCTCACCGCGGCCCTGATCCCGTTCACCTATTCGATCACCAACGGCGTCGGCGCCGGCCTGATCGCGTTCGTGCTGATCAAGATCGGCCGCGGCAAGTGGCGCGAAGCCGGTTGGCTGTTGTCGTTGCTGGCGCTGGTGTTCGCGGTGTACTTCGCCGTCGACGGCGTCGAAGCCCTCTTCCGCTAAGGAGTTCCGGTGACCCTGATGTTCTTCAACGGCGGCGCCATGCGCGGCGAACCCCTGCACCACCTCCTGGAGGGTGCGCCCTTCGTCGCGGAGGCGAAGACCGCGCCGAAGTACCGGTTCTACGCGGTCGGCGACCAGTGCCCGGCGCTGTACCCGGTGTCGCACGGCGGCGCGGCGGTGGTCGGCGAGGTGTACGACGTCTCGCTGGACGACCTGCGGGACAAGGTGCTCCCGTCCGAACCGCACGAGCTGGAGCTGGGCGTGGTGGAGCTGGCCGACGGCAGTTCGGCGTTCGCGATGCTGCTGCGGCGGCCTTACACCTCGCACGTGGCCCTGCGGGACATCACCGAGGTCGGCGACTGGCGGGCGTACAAGGCGAGCGCGTGAAGGTCCTGGTCGCGCCGGACAAGTTCAAGGGGTCGCTGACCGCGGCCGAGGTGGCGTCGGCGGTGGCTTCCGGCCTCGCCGACGTCCACCCCGGCCTCGCGGTGCGGGCCCTGCCGGTGGCCGACGGCGGCGACGGCACGGTCGACGCCGCTGTCGCCGCCGGGTTCCGCCGCGTCCGGGTCCCGGCGCGGGGCCCGACCGGCGAGCCGGTGACGGCGTCCTACGCGGTGCGAGGCGACACCGCCGTCGTCGAGTTGGCGGAGGCGTCCGGGCTGCACCGGCTGCCGGGAGCCCTCGCACCGCTCACCGCGACCAGCGCCGGCACCGGCGACGTGCTCGCCGCCGCGGTGCGGGCGGGCTGCCGCCGGATCGTGCTCGGTGTCGGCGGCAGCGCGTGCACCGACGGCGGCGCGGGAATGCTGGCCGCGCTGGGTGCGCGGCTCCTGGACGCCGCCGGGCAGGACCTCCCGCCCGGCGGCGAAGCGTTGTCCCGGCTCGCTTCGGTGGATCTGTCCCGTGTGGACCTGTCCGGAGTGGACATCGAGCTGGCGAGCGACGTCGACAACCCGCTGTACGGGCCGCACGGGGCAGCGTCCGTCTACGGGCCGCAGAAGGGCGCGTCCCCTGACGACGTCGAGACCCTCGACGCGGCGTTACGGCACTGGGCTTCCCAGGTGGGGCCGGAGTTCGCCGCGAAGCCCGGCGCGGGCGCCGCCGGGGGAGTGGGCTTCGCCGCGATGGCCGTGCTGGGCGTCCGGATGCGTCCGGGCATCGAGCTGCTGCTCGACCTGCTCGGGTTCGACGCGGCCTTGTCCGGAGTCGCGCTGGTCGTCACCGGCGAAGGTTCACTGGACCGGCAGACGCTGTCCGGCAAGGCCCCGGCGGGGGTGGCCCGGGCCGCGGCGGCCAGGGGCATCCCGTGCGTCGCGGTGGCCGGCCGCAGCCGGCTGTCCTCCGGGGAACTGGCCGAAGCGGGCATCTCGGCCGCGTACGCCCTGACCGATCTCGAACCGGACCCGGCGCGGTGCATGGCGGAGGCGGCGCCGCTGCTGCGCCGCCTCGCCCACCGCGTGGCGATCGACTACTTTTCGCTGTCCAGATGATCGAGCAGGGCGGCGGCGTAGCGATCGCCCGACGCGGCCCCGGCCGGGACGGCGGCCTCGATTTCCGCCAGGTCACCGGGCGTGAGTGCCAGGTCCGCGCCCAGCGACTCGGCGAGCCGGGCGCGAGTGCGGGCGCCGACGAGCGGGACGATGTCCGCACCCTGCGCGGCGACCCACCCGATGGCGAGCTGCGCGGTGGTGACGCCCTTGCCGGCGGCGAGCTTGCCGAGGGCGTCGGTCAGGGCCAGGTTGTGCTCGAGGTTCTCGCCCTGGAACCGTGGGCTGTGGCCGCGGAAGTCACCGGCGGTCAGCTCCCGCGACGGCGTCCAGTGCCCGCTGAGCAGGCCACGCGAGAGGACGCCGTACGCGGTGACGCCGATGCCCAGCTCGCGGGCGGCCGGCAGGATGTCCGCCTCGATCCCGCGTGAGAGCAGCGAGTACTCGATCTGCAGATCGGAGATCGGGTGCACGGCGGCGGCGCGGCGCAGAGTGTCGGCGCCGACCTCGGACAGGCCGATATGCCGGATGTAGCCGGCCCGGACCAGCTCGGCCAGCGCCCCGACCTGGTCTTCGACCGGCACGGCGGGGTCGAGCCGGGCCGGCCGGTAGACATCGATGTGGTCGGTGCCGAGCCGCCGCAGGCTGTAGGCGAGGAACGTCTTGACGGCCTCCGGACGGCTGTCGTTGCCGAGCCAGGCCCCGTCAGGGCCGCGCAGCGCCCCGAACTTGACGCTGATCACGGCCTTGTCCCGGTTGCGGCCGCGCAGGGCGTCCCGCAGCAGCATTTCGTTGTGGCCCATGCCGTAGAAGTCACCGGTGTCGAGCAGGGTGACGCCGCTGTCGAGGGCGGCATGGATGGTGGCGACCGACTCGGTCTCCTCAGCCGGGCCGTACAGATCGGACATACCCATCAGGCCAAGCCCGAGGGCGCTGACGGCCGGACCGGTCCGGCCGAGGGTGCGGGTGTGCATGGAGTTCTCCCTGTTTCCGTCGTTACCCGATCGAACGTATCACCGATACCCAACGACTGCTACTGAAAATTTGTTACCATCGGAACCATGGCAACGAAGACGGCAACGGACACCCGCGAGCGCATCCTCGAAGCAGCGGCGGCGCTCCTGGTGGCAGAGGGGCGCGACGGCCTCTCGACCCGTGCGGTGAGCGCGGCGGCAGGTGTCCAGCCGCCGGCGTTGTATCGCCTCTTCGGAGACAAGGACGGCCTGCTCGACGCGGTGGCGGCGTACGGGTTCGACGAGTACCTGACGAGCAAGCGCGAGCTGGGCTCGACGGGCGACGCGGTCGAAGACCTCCGCCGAGGCTGGAACCTCCACGTCGAGTTCGGGCTGTCGCGCCCAGAGTTCTACGTGCTGATGTACGGCGACGCACGCCCAGGCCGAACGTCACCGGCCGCCCGCGAGGCGGAGGCGATGCTGCGAAGCATCGTCGAGCGCGTCGCGGAGGCGGGCCGCCTGAGGGTGAGCGTGGAGCGCGCGGCCCGGCTGGTCCACGCGACGGGCATGGGAGTGGTGCTGAACCTGATCGCCACCCCGGAGCAGGACCGCGACCCAGAGCTGTCGGCAATGGCAAGAGAAACGGTACTGACCCGAATCCTCACCGACGCAGAGGAGCCGGCGGGGTCAGACCTGCCCCAACACGCGATAGCACTGCGCGCAGGTCTCGAAGGAGCGGAGTCGCTGACCAAGGCAGAGCGCGTACTGCTGGAGGAGTGGCTGAACCGCATAGCGAACGCGTAACCCGCACCCAGGACACCCAGACCCTCCCGCAACCCCGATCCGAAGCCAGAACACGGCCGGCAACGCCGGGTCAAGGCATCTTTCCCGCCTTGACGCGGTGCTGCCGGCCGTAGTGACAATCGGGCGTCGGGGTGGCGGAGACGACGACACATCTGCATCGATCCAGCCCGATCGGACATTGCCTGTCATCCCCCAAGGCCCCAATATGTTGCCGCCCACAACATATTAACGACAAAGCCGTCGGAGGGTCCCGATGATCAGGTGGAAAGCACTGTTGGCCTGCGCCGGAGCGGGAGTCCTGCTATCCGGCGCCCTACCCGCCACAGCCCAG
This sequence comes from Amycolatopsis sp. NPDC005961, assembly GCF_040629235.1. Taxonomy (NCBI): domain Bacteria; kingdom Bacillati; phylum Actinomycetota; class Actinomycetes; order Pseudonocardiales; family Pseudonocardiaceae; genus Amycolatopsis; species Amycolatopsis sp. NPDC005961. The sequence continues at coordinate 44,279 of NZ_JBEXVF010000021.1, forward strand.
GCCACAGGCACAGCCACAGACTGCTGCGGCAGCGGAGCATCCTGGGCCACGGGCAACAAGTCAGCCCTCGGCACGTCAACGACAACAACGAGCCCGCTCTGGTTCACCGTCGCGGACGGCGTGACATCCGAAGTCTTCTACCCCCGAGCCGACGTCCCCAACATGCAGGACATGCAGTTCGTCATCACGGACGGCAGCACGTTCGTGGACCTGGAGCGAGACGCCACGAACCACGTGGTGACCATGCCCGACGAGAAGGCCCTCCAGTACACGGTCACGAACACGGCGAAGAGCGGCAAGTACCGCATCACCACCGACTACGTGACCGACCCATCCCGCCCCACCCTCATGAGAAACACCCGCTTCGAATCCCTGGACGGCGGAAGCTACCGGCTGTACCTCCTGGCCAACCCCTCCATGGCCGGCGGAGGAGCGAACGACAACGCCTGGTGGGACGGCACCGGCCTCCTGTCCAGCGGCACGGAAACACTGTTCGGCGGCACAGCCACGACAGTGGTCTCAGCGCTACGAGTCTCAACCGGCTTCACAGCGCACGACAACGGCTACAGCGGCGCGGCGAGCGACTGCCTGACCGACCTGCGAGCCGACAAGAACCTGAACAACCAGTTCGACAACATCTCCGGCCCCGGCAACGTAGTCCAGTGTGGACAGATCCCGGTCGGCACGGACACGACGTTCACGACAGCGTTGGGCTACGGTGCCACGACGGCGGCCGCGACATCGGCCGCGACCGGATCGCTGAGCAGCGGCTTCTCCACCACAGCGACGTCCTACCGCCAGGGCTGGAACTCCTACGTGGCCTCCCTGAAACCCGCCCCCGCCAGCGTTTCGAGCGACACGCAACGCCGCCGCGCCTACTACGTCGCAGCGATGGCCCTCAAGACAGCGGAAGACAAACAGCACCCGGGCGCGAGCGTCGCGGGCCTGGCCACACCCTGGGGCAACTTCACGAACGGCGACCAGCTCAACGACGGCTACCACCGCGTCTGGGGCCGCGACCTCTACCAGCAGGCAACGGGTCTCCTGGCCGCCGGCGACAGCGCCCAGGCCAAGCGAATGGCCCAGTTCCTCTGGAACTCCCAGTGGATCGGCAGCCCGACCGCGGGCGACGGCATGACGTACCCGGCGGGCTCCTTCCCTCGCTACAGCCCGGTTTCCGGCGTGGCGGGAGCCAGCGCTCAGCAACTCGGCTGCTGCGAACAGCTCGACCAGGACGCCGACGCGATCCTGCTGGCCTGGCTGACCGGCCTCACGGACGCCTCGACGTACGCCAAGGTCAAGACGACGGCGAACCACATCGTCGCGACCGGCCCGGACACCACCGAACGCTGGGAAGAGCAGTACGGCAAGTCACCGTCGTCGGTGGCCGCCGAGATCGCCGGGCTGATCGCCGCGGGCGCCCTCGCCCGAGCGAACGGCGACACCGCGAGCGCGACGACGTGGGAGTCCACAGCGGACTCCTGGCGCACCTCCCTGGCCGGCTGGACCGTGACGACGTCCGGCTACTGGGGCGGCCACACGTACTACGAACGCCTCGACCGCGCGGGCAACCCCAACGACGGCTCGACGATCTGCTTCGACGAAGGCTGCTTCTACGAACACGACGTGACCGACTTCGGTTTCCTCGACCTGGTCCGGCTCGGCATCCGCCCCGCGAACGACGCGACGATCGCGAACTCGGTCGCCCCGACCGCGGCGGCGTCCGACGGCAACTCGGCGATGCAGGTGACGACGCCCAACGGCGACGTCTACTTCCACCGCTACCCGCACGACAACTACGGCGAGAGCACCTCGACCTGCAACGGCTGGCCGGCGGGCGGGGCGCAGCGGTTCGGGCGGCTGTGGCCGGTGCTGTCGGGGGAGCGCGGCCAGTACGAGCTGGCCAACGGCCGCTCGGCGGCGGTGTACCTCAAGTCGATGGCGGATTCGGCCAACGACGGCTACTTCGTGCCCGAGCAGGTCTGGGACCGTGCCGACGTCGGCTGCTTCGGCCTGGGCCGCCCGACCGGCAGCGCGGGCCCGCTGATGTGGGCCGAGGGCCAGTACCTGCGGCTCGCGCAGAGCATGGACGCTGGCCGCAACCTCGACACGCCGTCGATAGTCCAGGCCCGCTATCCCTTCTGATGGGCCAGTTTGCGGGCCCGGGTCAGCAGCTTCTCGACCCGGGCCCGCAGCTCCGGGGTCTCGTGGCCGAGGTCCGGCAGCAGCTTCGTGTAGTCCGCCACCAGACTCCGGTAGCTCCGGGCGAACTCGCTGCGGCCCCGCTGCCGGGCGTAGCGCTGGTCCAGGTCGATGATCCGCTGGGCCAGCACGGCCGCGGCCGCCGCCAGCTTGGTCCGCTCGTCGGCTTCGGCCGCACGGCGTTCGCCGCGCGACACCGCCGCCCGGCCGGCGCGGCGGGCCGCGAGGTAGAGCGCCAGCGAGCCCAGCACGACGGCCGCGACCGCGGCCGCGGCGACCAGGTACCGCGGGAGCGACGGGCTGACCGTGCGGCTGCCGTCCGGGATCGCGCCGGACTTCACCAGCAGGTCGTAGTTGACGACGATGACCTTCAGCGCGTCGACCGGGTTCCCGGCGAAGCCGTCGATGCCGTTGCCGATCATCGACTCCGCGACGAAGGCCTTGCCGAAGTTCTCGTCGTCACCGCCGGGGAGCCGCGAACAGCCGTACTTCTCGAAGTCGTCCCCGTCGCGGCTGAGCATCACGGCGAGGGTGCCGTCGACCGCGCCGCCCAGGCTGTCGCACGCGTCGCCCAGGTCGGCGCCCGGCTCGAGGAACGCCACGACCAGGCGCCGGTTGCCGATCACGCGTTCCGCGGCCGGCTGGTCGAGCGTGACCCCGGGCGCGACGTACACCGACGCCGACCTCAGCTGCTTGGCGATCGGCCCGTCGAACACCCCGGCCGACCACACCGCCCAGCCCGCCAGCACGAGGCAGCCGAGCACCGCGACCCCGAACGCGGAGCCGAAGAACCGCTTCACACGAGCCTCCCTTGCAGGAACTCGGCCGGCCGGTACTCCGGGCGGCCGAGCAACCCGGCGGTGCTGTCCAGTTCGGACTCGGCCGCGTCGAGCAGGCCGTGGACGTGCCGGTCGGGCAGCTTCCCGGTGAACGCCTCCCTGGCCGCCGTCAGCTGGGTGATCCCGCGGGTCAGTGCCGCGGCGGACGCGCCGTCGGTGAGTCCCGAGATCTCGACCGCGAGCGCGGTCAGCCCGGCCAGCCGCGCCGGCACGCCGACCCCGGTGGGCCGCGGCGGCCGCACCATCCGGCGGGCCGACAGCGCGAGGAACCCGACCGCGCACGCGGCGAACAGCCACGGCAGCGCGGGAAGGGCGACGCGGAGCGGGTCGAACGGGGTGTAGGGCAGCGGGCGGTCGAACAGCCCGGCGTAGCGGATGGCCGTGACCCGGTCGAGCCAGGCGCCCAGGACGTTGCGCTGCGGGTAGGCGTACGTGCTGAGCCGGTCGGCGAACTGGCCGTAGAAGCTCGCGGTCACGACGTCGGAGAAGGCGGCGGCCGACGGTCCGTCGTACTCCACCCACTGGCCGTACAGCGCCACGATCGGCCGGCCGGGGAACTCCTTCGCCAGCGCGGGTCCGAAGTGGACGAGCGGCTGACCGGCCGGCTGCTGCGGCAGCGCGACGTACAGCGGCCGCGCGCCGGGGAACGCCGTGGTCGTCGCCGGCGGGTCTTTCAGCGTCGCGCCCGGCGCGATGAACCGGCCGGAGCTGCGCAGCTGCGCGGTGACGTCGGCCAGTTCGGCGGCGGTCGGGTCGCGGCGGGCGAGCGCGGGCTGGTCGGGGGCGTCCGGCCGGTGGCCGAGGTGCGCGGCCAGGGTGGTCAGCGACTCCGTGACGTCGCCGGTGGCGAACTCGTGGATCCACTCGGCCGCACGGTCGGGCGAGACCTGCAGCGCCCCGCCGGTGACCTCGGTGCCGATGACCTGGACGGTCGCGGCATCGACGTCTTTGATCCGCGTACGGGCGTCTTTCGGGAGGCCGGGCGGGGCGACGATCACCCGGACTCCGGCGCTGCCGGCCGCGGCCCGCACGGCCTGCTCGTCCCAGGTCGCGATCGCGCCGGGCAGCCGGACGACGGGGGAGTCCTTGACCATCGCGGTCAGCTGCTCGGCCGAGGGCACGGTCGCGCCGCTCAGCTCGCCCGCCGCACCTTCCGGGATCGGGTCCTTCGCGGCGGGCGCCTGGCCGTAGCTGACGTCGGTGCTCTGCTGCTGCACGAGGAGGAATGTCACGAGGACGGCGCCGGCGACGGCGAGGAGCGCCCAGCGGATCCGGTCAACCACGGGCGGCCGCCCGCCAGAGCGCGTCGGCGCGGCGCGCGTGGTCCTCGGCGGTCCGGGCCGCGCGCTCGCCACCGTGCGCGGCCGCGATCGTCTCGGCCCGGGTCAGCAGCTCCTCGGCTTCCGGCTGGGGACCGGCCGCGGCGTCCCGGCTCACCGCGGCGGTGTCGATCGCCGCCCGCGCGGCCGACCAGGCGGTCCGGCGGCGCACGTCCCGCTCCCGCCACCGGGGCACGGCGACCGCCGCGAACCCGGCGACGACGATCACCACCGCGGCGAGCACCCACACCACCCACGTCATCCCGGCCACCTCCGAACCCTCGGCGAGGAGATCATTCTGACCGGCGGCGGACGCGAGTGTGACAACGTTGCCGCATTGTGTCCCAGCCGCTCACCGGACCAAGTGGACAGTCTTCGCAGCCGGGACGAACGTCGCCGTCTGGCCGCGGGTGAGCGCGACCTTGTCGGCTTCGAGGCCGTCGCCGAACGCGACCAGGCGGTCGGACTCGACCTCGACGGTGAGGGGCGTCGACGTCAGATCCCCTTCGGTGCACGTGGTTCCGGTCGTCGGCGACGGCCACGCCTCGCGGACGAACCAGACCAGCCGGGCCTCGCCGGGAGCGGGCAGCCGCAGCCCGCTCCCGCGCTCCCGCCACACCGACCCGCACCAGCCGGTCGCCCCGGTGCCCGTCCCGACGAGGATCCCCGAGGACGCCTGGCGTTCCGCCGGCCCGCCACCGACCCCCAGCCGGTAGCGGGCCGTCTGGTGCCCGGCGTGGCCCAGGTAGATCTCGTTGAGCGCGAGCAGCCGCTGGCCGTCGTCGGCGGTCAGCTCGGCCATCGTGCGGTGCTCGACGTCCTGAGTGGACCGGATCAGGTCCGCGACGGCGGCCGGCGGGTGCTTGACGAGCACACCGGGCGCGCCGGGTGTCACGCCGATCACCGGCTGGCCGTCGAGGTACTTGGCGACGTTGGCGATCAGCCCGTCCTGGCCGACCACGACGACGACGTCCTCCGGGGTGAAGAGGAATCGGTCGAGGTCGGCCCGTTCGACCTCGCCGCGTCGCCAGTCGAGCGGGATCGCCGCCGACGCGGCGGCGAGCGCCGCGCGCACGGCCGCGTCCGCCTCGGTCACCTCCGCCAGATCACGGCCGCGCGTGCGCAGGAAGAACTCCGCCTGACCACGCGTGCCGTGCCGGGCGAGCAGCTCGGCCAGCTCGGTGCGCCGGTGCACCAGCACGACGCGCGGGGCGAGGCTCACGACCGCACGCCCAGCTTCGTCAGCAGCGGCGTGAGCAGATCCGGCGTCAGGACCAGGCTGTCGATCTTGGGCAGGTTCCCGGCCAGCTCCTTCAGCGCCAGCCCGGTGAGCACGCCCTCGGGCAGGTCGCGGTACGCCGCCAGCCGCGCGGCTTCACCGGCCGCCTCCGCCTCGCCGAGCGCTCGCTTGCCGTCGGCTTCCACGAGTGTCAGACGCTCCCTGCGCGACGCCTGCGCTTCGGTCTCGATCCGGCTCGCCGCGGCGGCTTCTTCGGCCTGGCGGCGGGCGTTCGCGCCGCGCTGGGTGACCAGCTGCTCTTCGCGGCGGGCCAGCTCGATCTGGTTCTGCAGCTCGTTTTCCCCGATCGCGCGTTCGCGTTCGACGGCCAGCGCGCGCCGTTCGAAGGTCGCCCGGTCGGCCTCCTGCTGGACCTTCTCCCGCGCGGTCGTCTGCAGGGCCTTCTCGACCTCCGGCTCGGCGCGGATGGCGACGACGCGGACGTCGACGACGGCCGAACCGGTCTGCGCGAGCCGGGTGTCCTCCTCGGCGAGCCCGGCGCGGATCCGGTCGCGGACCGCCCGGACGCCGTCGACGAGCGCGGTCTCCAGCGGAGTGCGGGTCAGCACCTCGACGGCGTACTGCTGGACGTTTTCGGTCAGCAGCCCGCTGATCTGGGCGAGGGGATCACTTCTCCAGCGCCCGGTGCCCGGATCGATCGAAAAGTCGATCCGCTGCGCGGCCAGCGCCGGGTCCTCGATCCGGAAGGTCAGCGCGAGCTGCACGGTGACGTCCTGGAAGTCGGCCGTGCGGGCGTGGAACAGCAGCGGCAGCTCGCGGTCGTCGACCGGGACCTCCGAGACGACCGCGGTGAGCGGCCGGTACCAGAACGACAGCCCGACGCCGTCGTGCGCGAGCTTGCCGCGGCGGTAGTGGCGGATGTGCACGGTGGGTGCGCCGCGCAGGTGCCGGAACCCGAAGCGGCGGTCGATGTCGGCCATGAGCCCTCCTCTGAACGTCTTATCGTCGAGGTGACGATATGCGGAGGACGCCTTAATCGTCAAGCTGACGATTAGGAGGTAGGGTGGTGTCATGGGTCACCCGCCGTTCGCCGTCACCGTCGACCTCGTCGTGCTCACCCTGACCGGGGACGAGCTGTGCGCCCTGGTGGTGCGCCGGGGGGTTTCGCCTCATCTGGGGGAGTGGGCGCTGCCGGGCGGGTTCGTCCGCGCGGACGAAGATCTGTCGGACGCGGCGCGCCGCGAGCTGGCGGAGGAGACGGGACTGGCGCCGGGGACCGTCCACATCGAACAGCTGGCGGGGTACGGCGCCCCGGACCGCGACCCGCGGATGCGCGTGGTGACGGTGGCGTACCTGGCGCTGGCCCCGGACCTGCCGACCCCACGCGCGGGCACGGACGCGGCGGAGGCCCGGTGGGCCCCGGTGCGGTCGCTGGCGGGGGAGCACCTGGCGTTCGACCACGACCGGATCCTCGTCGACGGACTGGAGCGAGCCCGGGCGAAACTCGAGTATTCACCACTGGCAACGGCGTTCTGCCCGCCGGAGTTCACGGTCGCCGAGCTGCGGCGGGTGTACGAGCTGGTGTGGGACACCCGGCTCGACCCGCGCAACTTCCACCGGAAGGTGACGGGAGCGGAGGGGTTGCTGGAGCCGACCGGCCGCACGACGACGCGGGATGGCGGCCGGCCGGCCCAGCTCTATCGGCGGGGGAAGGCGGAAGTGCTGTACCCGCCGATGCTGCGAGCTTGACGGCGGCGGATTCCGCCCGGGCGGGGGCGCCGGTCATGCTGCAGTAACCGACACCGGCAGTTCCGTGCGGGTGGGAGTTGCCGGTCGTGCTGTGGGGGCAGTTCCGCGCGGCCGCCGCGGCGCTGCCCATGCGCCGGCTCGCCGGCGCATGGGCCTGCGGCCTCGCCGCTGGGCAGGGGCGAGCGAGCGCCTCGATGTGGCGGTCGGTGCGGTGAACGCAGCCAGCGCAGCCTTCGGCGTGTTCAACTCGACCAAGGCCGCTCGTGCGCTCGGCTCACGCGGCTCGGGCGGGCACCAGCCGTCGTGCGGCCGTCACCAGTGGCAGCAGCCGCGTGCCGAAATTGCGGGCGGCCAGCCCTCGCCGGGTTGCCGGGATCAGCAGGGCCGCCGCCGTGGAGACGTTGCGCTGCTTGGGTTCCACCAGCTTTCGGTGCTCGCTCTCGTACCGGTGGAACGCCGATGCCGCGTCACCCGGTGTCCGGCCCAGTTCCTCGGCCAGGGTGTACGCGCCGGCCATGGCCAGCGTCGAGCCGTCGCCGAACAGGGACACGCAGGACGCCGCGTCGCCGGCCAGCGCGATCCGGCCCGATGCCCAGCCGGCCATCCGCACCCGGCTCACCGAGTCCAGGTACAGGTCGTCCGCCTCCGCGACGCGCTCCACCAGCTCCGGCACCCGCCAGCCGGCTCCCGCGTACGCCGAAGCGAGCATGCGCTTGTGCAGCGCCGAATCCCGGTGGTCGAACCCCGGGACGGCGTCGCCGCGGAACATGAACGCCGCGATTCCACGGCCGCGCGACGGGTGCACCGCCACCGCCCGGCCGGGTGAGTTGTACATCACCAGCTCCGTGCGGTCCGCCGGCGGCTCGGCCAGCGGCAGCGTCGCGATGTAGACGCCCATGTGCTCGACGAACGCGTCCTCCGCCCCGAACGCCAGCCGCCGCACGTTCGAGTGGAGGCCGTCCGCGCCGATCACCAGGTCGAAGCGCCGCGGGGCGCCGCGCTCGAACGTCACGTCGACGCCGCCGTCGTCCTGGTGGAGCCCGGTGATCGAGTCGTGGAAGACGAACTCGGTGTCCGCGCGGGCGGCCTCGTACAGGATCGCCGCGAGGTCCGTGCGCGGCAGCTCGATACCGCCGTCGCCGCCCATCGCGACGCGCCCGGTCCGGCGGCCCGCGTCGTCGACGAACTTCAACGACGTGACGGCGGTGCCGGCTTCGCGCAGCCGCGCGGTGATGCCCATCCGGTCGGCGACCCGCGCGGCCGGGCCGCGGACGTCGACCGGGCTGCCGCTCGAGCGCAGCCCGGCGGCGCGCTCGACCACGGTCGGCCGGAAGCCCGCGCGGGCCAGCCAGTACGCCAGCGTCGGCCCGGCGACGCCCGCGCCGGAGATCAGTACGGTCTGCTCGGTCATGGTGTTACCCCCATCAGGTCCTGACCATCGGTCAGTGCCGACCGTACGCTCCTGTCCACCGGTCAGACAAGCGGGCTAGGCTCGGGCGATGATCGACGACACCCGCGCCCGGATCCTGCGCGCCGCGCTCGAGGAGTTCTCGGAACGCGGCTTCCACGCGACGTCGGTCCGGGAGCTGGCCGAGCGCGTCGGCATCACCAAGACCGCGGTGCTGTACCACTTCCCGGGCAAGGCGGACATCGTGACGGCGCTCGCCGAACCGCTCCTGGGCGACCTCGAAGCGGCGATGGCGAAGGCCACGGTCGCCGTCGACGCGCGCGCGGCGGCGATCGAAGGCCTCCTCGAGGTGTGGCTCGCCCACCGCTACCTGCTCCGGATGAACCTGCGCGACCTCGGGCTGACCGCCTCGAAGACGGTGTTCGAGCGCTTCCGCGACGGCATGCTGAAGGCGAACCACCTGGTCGCGGGACCGGACGCGGACCTGTCCGGCCGGGTCCGGGCGGCGCAGGCGATCGCCATGCTCAGCGACCCGGTGGTGCTGTTCGCCGACGCCCCGGTGGAGGAGCTGCGCGCCGCCGTCCTCGACGGCGTCGACCGGCTGTACGCGGTCGCCGAGCCGGAAGGCCGTCCCCGTGGCCGACGCGGACGGCCGCCGGTGATGAGCCCGGAGACGGTCGAGGCGGCCCGGCGCCTCTACGACGCGGGCCGCTCGCCGGCCGACATCGCGGCGGCGCTCGGCGTCTCCCGCGCGACGATCTACCGGCACCTCCCCGGCGCCGAATAATGAGACGCAATTATGAGACTTACTGAGACTCGACCTCGATGGCGGGCAACGCGCTCAACTGTGCCGAAGTCAGCTTCGACGCCGCGTCGAACACCTTCTGCTGGTGCTCCTTGATCCGCTCGTCCACCAGGCGGCTGAGCTCGAAGGCCAGCCGCCCGGTCTGCCGGACCGTGACGTCGTCCACCAGCGGCCGCACCGCCGACGTGATGACCACGCCCGAGGCCTCTCCCGCCGGGGATTGTGAGACGCCCACCGAGTAGGTCTCGCGCGGGTTGACCGGCCCGTCGATCGAAAAGTCCCGGATCCGGCCGAGCAGCGCGTGCCACTCGGCGATCTCGCCCGGCACCTCGGTGGCCTCGACGTCCGCCACGGTCAGGCCCATGCCGCGGTCGCCGGTGCGGAAACACCGGGCGTACGAGTTGAGCGCCGACACCCACAGCGCCTCGACGAGCACGGCGTCGACGCGCGGGTGGGCCAGCTCGGCCACCAGCCGTTCGCAGCACTTGAGGGTGAACTGGAGGTCGTCGAAGATCGCGACGAGGTCGGCGAGGCCCAGCGCGCCGGGGGTGACCAGCTGCCGGGCGCTCGAAGGGGTCGTCGTGGAAGAGGTCATCCGGGACGCTCCTGTCCTGCGGCCGTGTGGACCCCCAACGACACCGCATCCGGGAGCGTCCCGGGGTCTCAATTTGCGACACCACCCGCCACGGGCCGGAAGGACAGCGCGAACGACGTCTTCTGCGGCACCAGCCGGTACCGCGGCAGCACCCCCGGCCCGCAGGCCGCCGTCCCGAGGCCGTGTTGCGCGATGTCCAGGGTCAAGTGCACCAGGGGACCGGACTCCAGTTCGTCCGTGTGCCGCGCCGCCTCCAGGGCCGCCGCCGTCCAGCGGCGGGCCGTGAAGTCGAACGTCGGGTCGCCCTCGACGCGGATGCCCGTTCCGTCCGGGTCCGTCAGCGAGGCCCAGCGCACCGCCGTCCGGTTGCCGTTCTCCTGAGGGAAGACGTACGGCGTCTGCAGGCCGTCGACGCTGCTCGAAAACCGCCCGATCCGCACTGCCTGGCGGCTGTCCGGGTACGCCTCACCGGGGCCGCCGCCGAACCACTCCGCCGAGCCGAACGTGCCCGGCACCGCCATCGCGAGGCCGAGCCGGGGGAGCGTGTCCGGCCCCGGACCGTCGGGGGTGACGTCCACGCGCAGCCGCAGGCCGCCGTCGAAGGCCGTCCACGTGTAGTCCGTGAACAGTCCGAACGGCTGCGCCGGCGGGGCGACGCGGGTGCGCACCACGAGTTCGTCGCCGTCGGCGTCTACCGTGATCACGCGGTGCTGCATTCGGTGCAGCCCCGCTGCGAGCCACTGCGAAGCTTCGGACGGCCCGGGTGACGACCCGCGGTCGTTGTCGGTCGTCGCGCGCCAGACGTCGAGCCGGGGCCCGATGACGGTGTGCCCGCCGAGCGAGGTCAGCGTGCCCGTCACGGCGTCGAACTCGCCGGTGCCGAGCAGGAGCTGCCCGGCCGTCCGGAACACCGGCCCGCGCGTCGGAGGCGACGGCCGGGCGGGCGCCGCCGATACGGGCACCTGCCCCCAGCCGACGACGTGACCGGCGGACGCCCACGCGGTCGCCGAGGTCAGCGACGCCGTGACGGTCAGCCACGATTCACCACTGGTGGGCGGCAGCGACGGGAGCGGGAGAGCAACGCTCTGTCCGGAGTGGACGGCCGGCACGTCGAGGACACCGTTCGCAACGGCGGTTCCCTCGTCTTCGAGCACCCAGGTGAACCGAAGGTGCCCGGTGTCCACGAAGTCGTAGTGGTTCGAGATCCGGAGACCGGCCGGGCCGGCGGAGATCCGGACCGGCTCGATGATCTTCGCGAACTCCGTCAGCCCCGGCGACGGCGTCCGGTCCGGGAACAGCAGCCCGTCGATGACGAAGTTGCCGTCGTGGATGGGCTCGCCGAAGTCGCCGCCGTAGGCGAAGTGACCCGGGACGGCCAGGCCGTGGTCGATCCACTCCCACACGAACCCGCCCTGGCAGTTCGGGTACTTCTCGAACAGCTCGCGGTACTCCAGCAGCCCGCCCGGCCCGTTGCCCATCGCGTGCGCGTACTCGCAGAGCACGAACGGCAGGTCCCGGCGCCGCTCGTTCGCGTCCTCCCGGAGGCCGATCCGCTCCACTTCGGACGGCGTCGCGTACATGCGGCTGTGGACGTCCACATAGGAGCACTCGTGGTCGCCCTCGTAGTGCACCGGCCGCGTCGGGTCGCGGTGGCGCACCCACCCCGCCATCCGCGCGAGGTTGTCCCCGGTGTGGCTTTCGTTGCCCAGCGACCAGAGGATCACGCTGGGCCGGTTCTTGTCCCGCTCGACCGTGCGCCGCACGCGGTCGAGGTAGGCGTCCGTCCACATCGGCTCGGAGCTCGGGTTGCGGTCCCAGCCGAGCGGGCCGAAGCCGTGGGTCTCCAGGTCGCACTCGTCGACCACCCACAGGCCGTACTCGTCGCACAGCTCGAGGAACGCCGGGTCCGGCGGGTAGTGGCTGGTCCGGACGGCGTTGATGTGGTGCCGCTTCATGAGCAGGACGTCGGCCAGCGCGGTTTCGCGCGAGACGACGCGCCCGGTGCGCGGGTCGTGCTCGTGCCGGTTCACCCCGCGCAGCAGCAGCCGCCGCCCGTTGACCTTGAGCTGCCCGTCCTCGATCGTCACCGTCCGGAACCCGATCCGCACCGGCACGCGTTCGGCCGCGGTGGACAGCGTCCCGTCGTACAGGCGAGGTGTCTCGGCGCTCCACGGCTCGACGGGCAGCTCCAGCGGTTCCCCGGCCAGATGTCCCACGACGCCGAGAGACGGGATGTCCAGCACGACGTCCGCGCCGGTCTCGACCCGGACCGTGCCCAGCCCGGTCGTATGGTCGTAGTCCGCGCGGAGCCAGTAGTCGCCGATGCCGCCGGACGGCCGCGCCAGCAGCGTGACCGCCCGGAAGATCCCGGACAGCCACCACATGTCCTGGTCTTCGAGGTAGCTGCCGGCCGACCACTGGTGCACGCGGACCACCAGGATGTTGTCCCGCGGCCGCAGCAGCGCCCCGACCTCGAACTCCGACGGCAGCCGGCTGCCCTTCGTGACGCCGAGTTCGGTGCCGTTGAGCCAGATCCGCCCGCAGGAGTCGATCCCGTCGAAGCGCAGCAGCGCGGATCCCGCCGGCCAGGAAGCGGGCAGGTCGAACCGCAGCCGGTGGTCGCCGGTCGGGTTCTCCGACGGCACGTGCGGCGGGTCGACCGGGAACGGGTAGTGGACGTTCGTGTAGGCGGGCGCGCCGTGGCCGTGCAGCTGCCACAGCGACGGCACCGGCAGTTCGTCCCAGGTGGCGTCGTCCGCTTCGACCGGGTCGGGGGCGGCCGCGAGGCTCGGCGAGAGCCGGAACCGCCAGGTGCCGTTCAGCGACAGCGACGGGGCATCGGAGGTGAAGGCCGCCCGCGGGGGCACCGATCCATGCCCGGGGCCGGGGTCTTCGACGTACGACATGCAGTCCTCTCAGCGCGTGCCGTGAACGCTCCCGTGAACGTTCACGGATTGCTCGGAGTGTGCTTCGCGGCAGGACCGGGTGTCAAGGGATCAGGCGGATTCGCGCAGGTGGAGTGCGGCGCGGACGATCAGCTCGGCCGGTTCGAGGGGCGTGGCACCGGTCACGAGCCGGGCCGCCTGGTCGACGGCCAGCGTGCCGAGCGCGCGGGTGTCGATGGCGACGCTGGAGAGCTCCGGATCGACCAGGGTGCCGAGCGCCAGGCCGTCGAACCCGATCACGGCGAGATCGGCGGGCACGCGCAGGCCGAACCGGCGGGCCTCGCGCAGGGCGCCGATGGCGATGACGTCGTTGAACGCGAACACGGCGGTGACGTCGGGGTGGGCCGCGAGCAGGGTGGCCAGCGCGGCCCCACCGCCGTCGACGGTCTGGGCGGCCCGCGCGATCCAGCCGGGTGCGACGGCGATGCCGTGCTCGGCGGCGGCCCGGAGGAACCAGGTCCGCCGGATGCTGGGCTGGGGCCGGCGGTCGTGGTCGAGCATCCCGATCCGCCGGTGGCCGCGGTCGACGAGGTGGGTGACGGCTTCGCGGACGCCGTCCTCGCCGTCGATCGAGATGCCGCTGAAGCGCGGGGTGCGGGGTTCGCGGCCGATCAGGACCACGGGGATGCCGGGGGTGAACCGGTCGAGGTCCTCGTCGGAGCGGCTGAAGTAGCCGACCACGGCGTCGACCTGGGTGCCGATCACGCGGAGGGTGGCGAGCTCCTGCTCGGCGTCGCCGGCGGTGTCGTAGACGACGACGTGCCAGCCGCGGGCCCGCGCCGCCTGCAGCGCTCCCGAGGCGACCTCGGTGAAGAAGGGGTTGAGCAGATCGGGGACGACGAGCCCGATGGTGGTGGTGTCCTGCCGGACGAGACCGCGCGCGAACCGGCTCGGCCGGTACCCGAGCTCCCGCGCGGCGTCGAGGACGCGCTGCTTGGTCGAGCCGTCGATCTCGGCCTTGTCGTTCAGCGCGCGCGAGACAGTCTGCCGCGAGACCCCGGCCGTGCGGGCGACGTCGTGGATCGTCACGCGCCGGGGTTCCGTGCTCGAGGACACCGCCCACCTCCCTGTCGGAGGTCGAGTATGCCCGTCCCCGGCATCGGCGCTACCCGAGCGGGTGCCTCAGAAGACGGACCAGCCGGTCAGCGTCGTGAAGCGGTCCAGCGCCGACACCCCCGCCACGGAGTTCCCGCGCGCGTCCAGGCCCGGGCTCCACACGCACACCGCGCACCGGCCCGGCACCACCGCGAGGATTCCGCCGCCGACGCCGCTCTTGCCCGGGAGCCCGACCCGGTAGGCGAACTCGCCGGCCGCGTCGTAGGTGCCGCACGTCAGCATCACCGCGTTGATCCGCTTCGCCGCGCTCAGCTCCAGCAGGCGGGTGCCGTCGTTGCGGATGCCGTGGCGGGCCAGGAACAACGCCGAACGGGCGACGTCGGCGCAGCTCATCGCGATCGAGCACTGGCGGACGTACTGGTCGAGCACCGACGGCACCGGGTGGCGCATGTTCCCGTACGACGCCATGAAGTACGCCAGGGCGCGGTTGCGGTCGGCGTGGCCCGCCTCCGACGCGGCCACCTCGGGATCGACGCCGATGTCCGGCCGGCCGCTCTCCTCGCGCAGGAACGCCAGCAGCGCGTCGACCGCGTCGCCGTGGCGGGCCAGCTCGTCGGTCACCACCAGCGCGCCCGAGTTGATGAACGGGTTGCGCGGGATGCCGTCCTCGTGTTCCAGCTGCACCAGCGAGTTGAACGGGTCCCCGGACGGTTCGCGCCCGACGCGCGACCACACGCCGTCGCCGCGGGAGAGCACCAGCGCCAGCGTGAACACCTTGGACATGCTCTGCACCGAGAACGGCCGCTGCCAGTCGCCGACGCCGTGCACCGAACCGTCCACTTCGGCCACCGCCATGCCGAACCGGTGCGGCTCGATCCGGGCCAGTGCGGGGATGTAGTCCGCGACGACACCGCGGCCGATGTCGGACGCGACGTCGACCGCGATCCGGTCCAGCAGCGCCGCGAAGTCCACGGCCGTAGCGTAGAAGCCGAGCCCGACCGGCCGCGCGGCGGCCCGGTCAAATCAGCCCTGTCAAATCGAAACCGGGGAAAACCAGCACCATGCCAGCGGTGATCTCCGGCACACCTTAAGTCTTCCTTAGTCCGCTTGGTGACCTGCCGCACACGCTCTAGCGTCACGAAACCATGGATTCCTCGCTCCTCACCGAAAAAGGTGAAAGCTACTCGAAAGCGCTGGGCAACCGCCAAGTGCAGATGATCGCCATCGGCGGCGCGATCGGCGTCGGGCTGTTCCTCGGCGCCGGCGGCAAGCTCCACCAGGTCGGCCCCTCCCTGGTCCTCTCGTACGCGATCTGCGGGGTGGCCGCGTACTTCGTGATGCGCGCGCTGGGCGAGCTCGTCCTGCACGAGCCGAGCTCCGGCAGCTTCGTCACCTACGCGCGGAAGTTCATCGGCCCGTGGGCCGGCTTCGCCTCGGGGTGGATGTACTGGGTGAACTGGGCGATGACCGGGATCGCGGAGATCACGGCGGTCGCGATCTACGTCCACAAGTGGCTCCCGGACGTGCCGCAGTGGATCACCGCGCTGGTCGCCCTCGGCGTGCTGATCGCGGTGAACCTCTTGAGCGTCAAGCTGTTCGGCGAGCTGGAGTTCTGGTTCTCGGTGGTCAAGGTGACGGCCATCGTGGTCTTCCTGATCACCGCGCTCGGCCTCGTGTTCACCAGCGCGAACATCGGCGGCACGCCCGCCGGCCCGCACAACCTGACCGGCCACAGTGGATTCTTCCCGGCGGGCATCGGCATCGCGCTGATGACACTGCAGGCGGTCATCTTCGCCTATTCGGCCATCGAGGTCGTCGGCATCGCGGCCGGCGAGACCAAGGACGCCCGCAAGGTCCTCCCGAAGGCGATCAACGGCGTGGTGTGGCGGATCGGCGTGTTCTACGTCGGCTCGGTGCTGATGCTGGCGATGCTGCTGCCGTGGCCGTTCTACAACGGCGACGAGAGCCCGTTCGTGACGGTGTTCAGCCGCCTCGGCATCCCGGGCATCGGTGACGTCATGAACGCGGTCGTGCTGACCGCGGCGCTTTCCAGCGTCAACTCCGGCCTCTACTCCACCGGCCGGATCCTGCGCTCGCTGGCCGAAAAGGGCGAGGCGCCGTCGTTCGTCAGCCGGATGAGCGGCCGGCACGTGCCCTACGGCGGCATCCTGTTCACCTCGGTCGCCTACCTGCTCGGCGTGGTGCTCAACTACCTCGTGCCGAGCGAAGCCTTCGACATCGCGATCGCGATCGCCTCGCTCGGCGTGATCACGACGTGGGCGACGCTCGTCTTCTGCCAGATGCGCCTGCGCCAGGCCGCTTTGCGCGGCGAACTGGAACGGCCGTCGTACCGGATGCCGTGGGCGCCGTATTCGGGCTGGGCGACGTTGGCGTTCCTGGCCTTGGTCGTCGTGCTGATGGGCTTCTCGGACGGCGCCGAGAAGGTCGCGTTCTATTCGATCCCGGTGCTGGCCGTGGTGCTGGCGGTGGGGTGGCGAGTGGTCTCGAAGCGGCGCGAGCGAGTCGCGGCGGAATAGGGCCGGACGCGGTGGCCTCCCGGCGAGGCCACCGCGTCAGCGCAGGTAGTTGTAGACGCTGGCCCGGGAGATCCCGAGCAGGTCGGTCAGCGCCGGCACCGCGTTCTTCACGTCCAGGAACCCGCGCTCCTTCAGCGTCCGCACCAGGTCCTTCTTGCCGGCGGCCGGCAGGCTGCGCGGGGTGTGACCGCGTTCGGTCGCGTAGTCCTCGACCAGTGCGCGCAGCTCGTCGGCCGTGCGGGCGCGCAGCGACTCGGTCAGCGGGGCCGGCTCGTCGGCGCGGGCGAGCCGGGTCAGCGCGCGGGCGGCGGAGCCGAGCAGGGAGACGTCGAGGTTGAGGCACAGCGCCGCGACGTAGTCGCCGGCCGAGTTGCGGAGGCCGATCGACGTGCTCTTCGCCGGGCGGCCGTCGGGGAAGCGGTTCGGGTAGTTCTGCAGGACGTCCGGGAAACCGGGGTCGGCGATCCGGGCCAGGCCCAGCTCGGTCGCCGGGTCGCCGACGGCGCGCCCGGACAGGCCGCCTTCGATCGCGCGGACGGCGTGGGCCGGGTCGCGCAGGTCGTGCAGCACGACCTCGCACAGCCCGGGGAACATCCGGCCGACGGCCTGCGCGATCTTCTCGGCCTCGCGCAGCAGCAGTTCGTCCTCGGTCATCCGATCAGCTCGCGCAGCTTGTCCGGCGCCTTCAGGCCGGAGCCGGTGAGGACGACGACGGTGGTCTCGCCGGGCCGGATGGCACCCCGCGAGCGGAAGACGTCGATCGCCGCGGCGGCGGTCGCGCTGGTCGGCTCCGCGTAGAGGCCGAGCGACGCCAGCCGGCGGGCGGCCGCGGCGATGGCGTCCTCCTCGATGGCTACCGTGTCGCCGCCCGACCGGCGGATCGCCGCGACCACTTCGGGGAGCCGGACCGGGTGCCGGATGGCGGTCCCCTCGGCGACGGTCGGGGCGAACTCGGGTGGCCGCCGGTCGTGGACGGCGGCGTCGATGGGGGAGCAGTTGCGCGGCTGGGCGACCAGCAGGCGCGGCCGCCGCGTGATCGACCCGGCGGCCAGCAGCTCGCCGAAGCCGAGGTCGCAGCCCAGCACGACGCTCCCGGCGCCGGCCACCGTGACCACGGCGTCCGGCGCGCGGAAGCCCAGGTCCTCCCAGAGCTCGTAGGCCAGCGTCTTGGTGCCCTGGAGGAAGAAGGGGTGCCAGTTGTGGCTGGCGTAGGTCGTGCGGGACGAGCGGCGGACGGCCTCGGCGGCGGTGTCGTCGCGGGTGCCGGGCACGAGCTCGACTTCGGCGCCGTACGCGCGGGTCTGCAGGACCTTCGCCGCGGACGTCCCTTCGGGGGCCAGCACGGTGGCCGCGATCCCGGCGGCGGCGCTGTAGGCCGCGACCGACGAGCCGCCGTTGCCGGAGCTGTCTTCCAGCAGTTCCTTCACCCCGGCGCCGGCCAGCGCGGAGATCATGACGCTGGAGCCGCGGTCCTTGAAGCTGCCAGTCGGGCTGAACCACTCGAGCTTGAACCGCACGTCGCCGTCGCCCCAGGGGCGGGGGACCAGCGGCGTGCACCCTTCGCCGAGCGAGACCGGCCGCAGGTCGCCGGGCAGCGCGGCCCGGTACCGCCAGAGCGACCGGACGCCGGTGTCGACGTCGCCGGAAGCGAGCCCGGGCAGCGGGGCGACGGACAGGGGCGCGCCGTCGTCGCCGCGCCAGCGCAGCGGGTCACCCGGGTAGCGCGTCCCCGAACGTTCGTCGGCGTACCAGTACTCCACGACCACCTCCACGGCTGGACAGTACGTCGAAGGATAGACGATGCGTCTATGGTTACCGACTGGTACGCGAAACGCTTTCAGCTTTCTCTAAGGAAAATCTGTCACCGAAGTGTGGAAAATCCCTGACGAAGATCGCTGCGGGAGACTGGAGGTACCGATGGTGTCCGGCCGAATACCCGGAGTCGTCCTGGTCGTGGCGGGTGCCGCGGTCTGCCGGGGCGTCCGGGGCTCGGCGCGGCCGTGGTCGTTTGAGCACGCGGAACCCGGGCCGCGCGCGAGTCCATAGTGGACTCGCGCGATCCCGGCGCGGCAATCGGGCGGGTTCCGCGTACGACTTTCGACCGTGGGTAAAACTGCCGGGAAATGGTGACCGGCCAATAGTGAATTATGACGTTTCCGGGGTGGGAGCGATCGGGGAGTCGTGGCCGGCTTTACGGCCACGACAGTTTGTGGCGCGCGGCGGACAACTATTCGGACCACCGAACGTCGTGGTCCGGTGTGGTCAGTCCCACTGCGTCCGCCGGGTGAGAAGGCTTGCCCCATCTGGGCGCGTGTGGGACACGAGGCGCAGGTTCGGCCGGCTGTGGGCGGCCGTCGGCTGCCGTACAACGGCAATCCGGCGCCCCTTCCCTGCGCGCGGAACGTGACGGCGACGTTAAATTCTTGCGTCCTCCGGCTGGTCCATCCCGAATTTTCTGAACCATCGCGACGAAATCGTGGTGGGTTGTTGACGGAACCCGTGGGAACCCGCTTAAGTACACCCCGTTACCCATCACCCATTCGTGCGTAACGGGAGTGCCCATGCGTGTCCCGAAACCGGACCTGGTCGTCGCCGTGTCGCCGGTGCGGTGGCCGTCGGCCCGCGGGGTCGCGGCCGCCGTGCGCGGGGGCGGGCTCGGCGTGCTCGACCTCACCGGCGGAGCCGCCGCGGATGAGCTTGCGCTGCTGGGCGAATGGGGCGTCCCGGACTTCGGCGTCCGGCTGGACGCCCCGGTCGTCGATCTGCCCGAAGCCGCGACCACCGTCCTGCTGACCGAGGACTCCCCGTGTACCGCGGAAGACTTCCCCGGCCGCCGGGTGCTGGCGGAGGTCACCAGCCGGGCGTCGGCCGCGCGCGCCGTCGCCGCAGGTGCCGCCGGCCTGATCGCCCGCGGTCACGAATGCGGCGGCCGGACGGGTGAACTGAGCACGTTCGTGCTGCTTCAGGCTCTCCTCGCCGACGAGTCCCTCGAGGTTCCGGTGTGGGCCGCGGGCGGCATCGGCCCGCACACCGCGGCCGCCGCGATCGCGGGCGGGGCGGCCGGCGTGGTGATCGACACCCAGCTCGCCCTGCTGCCGGAAGCCGAGCTCCCGTCGGCGCTCACCCGCGCGCTCACCGGGCTGGACGGCTCCGAAACGACGGTCGTCGACGGCGTCCGCCGCCTGGCGCGCCACGGCTTCGAGCCGGTCGAAGCCGGCCAGGACGTCTTCCTCGCCACCCGCTTCCGTGACCGCTGGGGCACCGTGACGGCGGCCGTCCGGGGCCTTGCCGACGCCACCGGTGCGGCTCTGCGCGTCGAGACCCCGGTGCTGGGACCCGGCAGCGCGGGCAGCCGCGCGCTCGGCACGGCGCTGCCGATCGCGCAGGGACCGATGACCCGGGTCAGCGACCAGCCCGCGTTCGCCGCCGAGGTCGCCGCGGGCGGCGCGCTGCCGTTCATCGCGCTGGCCCTGTCCGGCCCGGAGCAGACCCGCGACGTCCTCGAGCGGACCCGCGCCTCCGTCGGCGACGCGCCCTGGGGCGTCGGCGTGCTGGGGTTCGCCGCCGAAGACGTCAAGGCCGCGCAGCTGGAAGTCATCCGGGAGCTGCGGCCGACGCACGCGATCATCGCCGGCGGCCGGCCCGCGCAGGCCGCCGCGCTCGAGGACGCCGGGATCGCCACCTTCCTCCACGTGCCGTCGCCGGGACTGCTGAAGCAGTTCCTCGAAGCCGGCGCCCGCAAGTTCGTCTTCGAAGGTTCCGAATGCGGCGGTCACGTCGGGCCGCGCACCAGTTTCCCCTTGTGGGAAGCGCAGCTCGGCGTCCTCGCGGACTTCCTGACGGCCACGCCGGACGCGGCTCCCGGCCTGCAGCTGCTGTTCGCCGGCGGGATCCACGACGAGCGGTCGGCCGCGATGGTGGCCGCGCTCGCCGCGCCGGTGGCCGCGCGCGGCGCCGCGATCGGGGTCCTGATGGGCACCGCCTACCTCTTCACGCGCGAGGCCGTCGACGCCGGCGCCGTGCTCCCGGCGTTCCAGCGGCAGCTTTTGGCGGCGCGGCACACCGACCTGCTGGAAACCGCGCCGGGCCACGCGACCCGCTGCGTGCGCAGCCCGTTCACCGAGGAGTACGCGGCGATCAAGGCGGAGCTCGCCGAGCGGGGCGTGCCGAGCCGGGACGCGTGGGAGCACCTGGAGACGTTGAACGTCGGGCGCCTTCGGTTGGCCAGCAAGGGAATCGAGCGCGTCGGCGCCGAACTGCGCGACGTCGGCGAGGACCGGCAGCTCGCCGAAGGCATGTTCATGGCGGGCGAGGTCGCCGTGCTGCGCTCGGCCGTCACCACGATCGCCGACCTGCACCACGCGGTGGGGGAAGGCGCGAACGCGGTCTTGCGCGAGCGGGCCGCCGCGTTCGGGATCGCGACCCCGGAACCCCCGGCGCCCGCGCCGCTCGAGATCGCGATCGTCGGTATGGCCTGCATGTTCCCGCAGGCGCCCGACCTGGCCACGTTCTGGGCGAACGTCCTGGCCGGCGCCGACGCGGTCACCGAGGTCCCGCCGCAGCGCTGGGACACCTCTCTCTACTACGACCCGGACGGCCAGGGCGAGAAGACGCCGTCGCGCTGGGGCGGGTTCCTGCCCGAGATCGGGTTCGACCCGCTGAAGTACGGCATCCCGCCGTCGTCGCTGGCCAGCATCGAGCCGGTGCAGCTGCTGGCGCTGGAGGCCGCGCACCGCGCGCTGGCCGACGCGGGCTACGCCGACCGCGCGTTCGACCGGGCCCGGACGTCGGTGGTGTTCGGTGCCGAGGCGGGCAGCGACCTGTCGAACGCGATGTCCCTGCGGACCGTGCTGCCGTCCTACGTGGGCGAACTGCCGTCCGAACTGGACGACCGGCTGCCGCGGATCACCGAGGACTCCTTCCCGGGCGTGCTGGCGAACGTCATCGCCGGGCGGATCGCCAACCGGCTCGACCTGGGCGGCGCGAACTACACGGTGGACGCCGCGTGCGCGTCGTCGCTGACCGCCGTCGACGTGGCCTGCAAGGAACTGACCGCCGGGACCAGCGACCTCGTCCTCTGCGGTGGCGCGGACCTGCACAACGGCATCAACGACTACCTGCTGTTCGCCTCGGCGCACGCTCTCTCGCCGACCGGGCGGTCGGCGACGTTCGACAGCGCGGCCGACGGCATCGCGCTGGGTGAAGGAGTCGCCTGCGTCGCGTTGAAGCGGCTCGCCGACGCCGAACGCGACGGCGACCGCGTGTACGCCGTGATCAAGGGCGTCGGGGCGGCTTCCGACGGGCGGGCGCTCGGGCTGACCGCGCCGCGGCCGGAGGGCCAGCACACCGCGCTGACCCGCGCTTATCGCAACGCCGGTGTCTCGCCGGCCGCCGTGGGGCTGGTCGAGGCGCACGGCACCGGGACCGTCGTCGGCGACCGGACCGAGCTGAGCACGCTGACGAAGGTGTTCACCGAGGCCGGCGCGGCGCCGGGTGGCTGCACGATCGGTTCGGTGAAGTCCCAGATCGGGCACACCAAGTGCGCGGCGGGCCTGGCCGGGCTGGTCAAGACCGCGCTGGCCCTGCACACCGGCGTCAAGCCGCCGACGCTGCACCTCTCGGCGCCGAACCCCGCGTGGGACGCGTCGACGAGCCCGTTCGTGTTCCAGTCCGCGGCGCAGCCATGGGCCGCGCCGCCCGCCGAGCGGATCGCCGGCGTCAGCGCGTTCGGCTTCGGCGGGACCAACTTCCACGTCGTGCTCGGCGCGCACGACAGCGTGCCGCCCGCACTCTCCGCCGACGAGTGGCCGGCCGAGCTGTTCGTCTTCACCACGGACGCGGCCGTCCGCGACCTGCTGGCTTCCGCTACCGAAGTCCCGGCCGGACGGCAGCCTTGGCGGCTGCGGGACCTGGCGCTCTCCGCGTCGCTGCGCGCCCAGGGCCGGCCGGTCCGGCTCGCGGTAGTCGCGTCCACTGTGGACGAGCTGACCACGTTGCTGCGGCAGGCACTCGCGGGTGCGGACGCTCCCGGGCTGTACCGCGCCGGCGACGAGCTCACCGGCGACGTCGCGGTGTTGTTCCCCGGGCAGGGCAGCCAGCGGCCGGGCATGTTCGCGGAGCTGTTCGTCGCTTTCCCCGAGCTGCAGCGGTACCTGCGCCTGGACCCGCCGACGGCCGACGTCGTGTTCGGCCCGGCGGTGTTCGGCGAGCGGGCCCGGCAGGACCTGGCCGACCGCGTCACCGACACCCGCGTCGCCCAGCCCGCGCTCGGCCTGGTCGGGCTGGCCGCGTTCCGGCTGCTGACCCGCGCGGGCGTCCGGCCGGCGATGGTCGGCGGGCACAGCTACGGCGAGCTGACGGCGCTGGCCGCGGCGGGCACCTTCACCCCGGAGGCGCTGCTGCACGCGAGCCACGCCCGGGCGGCGGCGATCCTCGACGCCATCCCCGCGGGCGACCCGGGTGCGATGGCGGCGGTCGCGGCGGCGGCGGAGGCTGTGCGTGCGGTCGTGACGGCGTCCACCGTGGTCCTGGCCAACCACAACTCGCCCGAGCAGACGGTCATCTCCGGCCCGACCGCCGACGTCGAAGCCGCGGTCACGCAGCTGCGCGCGGCCGGGCTCGGCGCGAAACGGATTTCGGTCGCGTGCGCGTTCCACAGCCCGCTGGTCGCTTCGGCGGGCGCGGCGTTCGGGCTTGCACTCGGCGCGATCGGCGTCGTGCGACCCGGCGTCCCGGTCTACGCGAACCGGACCGCGGGACCCTACCCGGCCGCACCGGACGAGATCCGCGACGAGCTGGCGGCGCAGGTGGGTTCGCCGGTCCGGTTCGTCGAGCAGATCGAGGCGATGTACGCGGCCGGGGCACGGGTGTTCGTCGAGGCCGGACCGGGTGCGGTGCTGGCCAGGCAGGTGGGCGCGATCCTCGGCGACCGCCCCCATCGGACGGTCGGGTTCGAGCAGCCGGGCCGCCGTGGCCTGCCGGGTTTCCTCGGCGCGCTGGCGCAGCTGGCCGTGGCCGGGGTACCGGTCGAGACGGGCTGGCTGTTCCGCGGCCGCGACGCGCTCGACGCGGCGTCCGTCCCTCGGCCGAAGCGTCCCGGGTGGACGGTGGACGGCCACCTGCTCCGCACCGCGGACGGCACGATCCCGGCCGGTGCTCTGCAGCCGGCTTCGCGCGTCTCGCTGGGCCTGTCGGTCGCGCCGGAGGCGGCGACTTCGGAGGCGATGGTCACCGACTTCCTGCGGACGAGCCGCGAGATGATCGCCGCTCAGCGGGACGTGCTTTTGAGCTTCCTCGGAAATGACGCGCCGGTCGCCCGGTCGCTCCCGGTGGTCGAGGCGATTCCGCCGCTTCCGGCCGCTTCGGCGGTTCCGGTTTCGGCTCCGAGTCCGGTTCCGGCGCCGGCGGTGCGACCGGTGCTGGAGACGATCGTCGAGGTGATCGGGGAACGGACCGGGTACCCGGTGGAGATGATCGAGCCGGACCTCGATCTCGAAGCCGACCTGAGCGTGGACTCGATCAAGCGGGCCGAGATCGCGGGCGAGCTGGCCTCCCGGCTCGGCCTGGCCGGCGGCGACGTCGAGGAGTTCGCCAAGGCCCGGACGGCGGCGGCGATCGCCGAGCTGATCGGTGCGGTGCACCCCGACGTGGCGCCCGAGGCGCCCGCTTCGGGGAGTTCGGTGCTGGAGACCGTGGTCGAGGTGATCGGGACGCGGACGGGCTATCCGCCGGAGATGATCGAGCCGGACCTCGACCTCGAAGCCGACCTGAGCATCGACTCGATCAAGCGAGCGGAGATCGCGGGCGAGCTGACGATCCGCCTGGGCACCGGCGAGGTGGAGGAACTGGCCAAAGCCCGCACGGCGGCGGGGATCGCCGAGATCCTGGACGGCGGAAGCGAGGGCCGCGCGCCGGCCGACACGGGAGACGCGGCGAACCTTTCCGGCCCGGCGCCCGTGGCCGGTGAGCCCGCCGCGAACGGGGCCGAGCCGCGGCCGGTGATCGTGGCCCCGAAGCGGTACCTCATGACCGAGGTCGACCTCGGCCCGGCCACCGCGCCCGACATCGCCGGGCGGCGGTTCCTCGTCCTCGGCGCCGGCCCGGGAGCCGACGCCCTCCACGCCGAACTGACCGCCCGCGGCGCCGAAGCCGAGATCGGCGACGACATCCGCCCCGGCTTCGACGGCTACCTCCACCTCCCCGACGGCGACTCCGTCCTGCCCGCCGCGTTCTCCCTGTACCAAGCCGCCCTCGCGCAGCGGCCGCGATGGCTGCTCACCGCCGGACCGGCCGAAGGGCTCCGCGGCTTCTACCGCAGCATCTCCCGCGAATACCCGGACACCCTCGCCCGAGTCGTCGAACACGCCGATGCCGAAGCCCTCGTCGCCGAACTGTCCACCGTGGACCGGGCGCCCGTCGTGATCCGGGAAGGACCGAAACGCCGCGGGCTCGAGCCCACCGAGCACGGGCTCGGCCTCCTCGGCAGCAGCGGCGCGGGCCCGGCCGGCGACGGTGCCGCCGAAGCGGCCGCGATCGGCCTGGACCGTGACTCCGTCGTGCTGCTGGTCGGGGGCGCCAAGGGCATCACCGCCCGGTTCGCCGGCACCGTCGCCGCCGCGACGCGCTGCCGCGTCGAACTGCTCGGCCGGACCGCGCCGCCGGCGGACGAAGACGAATACCCGCAGGCGAAGGACGCCGGAGAACTCCGAAAGGCACTCATCGAAGCCGGGCTGAAGAGCCCCGCCGAGATCGAGAAGAGCGTCCGCCGGATCGAGAGCGAACGCGAAGTCCGCAAGACCCTCCGGCAGCTCGAAGCGCTCGGCAGCCCGGTGCGCTACCAGTCCGTCGACATGCTCGACGCCGAAGCCGTGCACCGCGCGGTCAAGGAGATCCACGCCGAGTACGGCCGCCTCGATGGCATCGTCTACGCGGCCGGCGTCATCGAAGACAAGCTCGTCGCCGACAAGACACCGGAGTCGTTCGCCCGCGTCTACGGCACCAAGGTGGACGGGGCCAGGACGCTCCTGGAAGCGACCGCCGACCTGCCCGACGAGCCCAAGTTCGTCGTGCTGTTCGGCAGCATCGCCGCCGCCCTCGGCAACCGCGGCCAGTCGGACTACGCCGCCGCCAACGACGCCCTCGAAGCCCTCGGACGGCGGTGGCCCGCCGGGCGCGCGGTGACCGTCCACTGGGGACCGTGGGCGCCGACCGGCGACCACGACGGCATGGTGACACCCGCGCTGATGCGCGACTACGCCCGCCGCGGCATCGAGCTGATCGACCCGGAGGAGGGCACCCTCGGCCTGCTGCGCGAGCTGGCCTGGGGCCGCCCGGACGTCTCGGCCGTCGTCCACACCGCTTCGGGGTGGTGACCAGCATGCGCGTGGCGATCGTCGGGATGTCGGTGCTGCTGCCCGGGGCCCCGGACCTCGCGGCGTACTGGCGCAACCTCGCGGGCGGCGTCGACGCGATCACCGAGGTGCCGCCGGAGAAGTGGGACAGCCTGCACTACGCGCCGGACGAGCGGCGGGCCGACCGCGTCTACTGCCGGCGCGGCGGGTTCGTCGACGAACTGGCCGAAGTGGACGTCACCGGGTTCGGGATCATGCCGAACTCCGTGCCCGCCACCGAACCCGACCAGCTGATCGCGCTGCGGGTCGCGGCGCAGGCCGTCGCGGACGCCGGCGGCCCGGAGCGGCTGCCCGCGGATCGGGCCAAGGTGGGGGTCGTCCTCGGGCGCGGCGGTTACCTGACGCCCGGGCTGGTGCGGCTCGACCAGCGCGTCCGCACCGCGAGCCAGCTCGTCCGCACCCTCGGGGAATTGCTGCCGGACCTCGACGAGGACCGCCTCGACGCCGTCCGGCAGGCCTTCACCGACCAGCTCGGCCCGGAAGCGCCGGAGTCCGCGATCGGGCTCGTGCCCAACCTGGCCGCGTCGAGGCTCGCCAACCGGCTCGACCTGCGCGGCCCGGCGTACACCGTGGACGCCGCCTGCGCGTCCTCGCTGATCGCCGTCGACCACGCCGTGCGCGAACTGGCCACCGGCCGCTGCGACGTCGTGCTCGCCGGCGGAGTCCACCACTGCCACGACATCACGTTCTGGAGCGTGTTCACCCAGCTCGGCGCCCTGTCGCCGTCCGAGCGCATCCGGCCGTTCCACCGCGACGCCGACGGCGTGCTGATCGGCGAGGGCACCGGCGTCGTCGTCCTGAAGCGCCTGGCCGACGCCGAACGCGACGGTGACCGCGTCTACGCCGTGATCACCGGCACCGGCGTCGCCTCCGACGGGCGCACGGCGAGCCTGGCCAGCCCGGACTCCGGCGGCCAGGTCCGCGCGGTGCGCCAGGCGTGGGCGGCCGCGGGCCTGGACCCGGCGGCCCCGGATTCGATCGGGCTCCTGGAAGCGCACGGCACCGCGACCCCGGCCGGCGACACGGCCGAACTCGAGACCCTGGCCGAGGTGTTCGGCAGCGCGGGCGCGGCGGTGCTCGGCTCGGTCAAGTCGATGATCGGGCACACGATGCCCGCCGCCGGGATCGCCGGGCTGGTCAAGGCGGCGCTGGCCGTGCACCACGGCGTCCTGCTGCCCACCCTGCACTGCGACGATCCGCACCCGATGCTCGAGAAGACCCGGTTCTCCACTGTGGACACCGCCCGGCCGTGGGACGCCGACGTGCGCCGGGCCGGCGTCAACGCGTTCGGGTTCGGCGGGATCAACGCCCACGTCGTGCTGGAGCAAGCCCCGGGGCGCCCGGTGTCCGCGGTGGTCGTCCGGGAGCCGGAGCGGGTGCTGCGGCTGGCCGCCCGGAGCATCGACGAGCTGCGCGAGCGGCTCGACCGGCCCGGATCGCCGGCCACCGGCGAGGGCCCGGTCCGGCTCGGCATCGTCGACCCGACGGAGAAGCGGCTGGCCCTGGCCCGCAAGGCGATGGCCCGCGGCAAGCCGTGGCGCGGCCGCAACGACGTCTGGTTCGCCGACCGCCCGCTGCTCGGGCCCGGCGGTGGCAAGCTGGCGTTCCTGTTCCCCGGCCTGGAATCGGAGCTGGCGCTCAACTGCGGCGACGTCGCCCGCCACTTCGGGCTGCCGTGGGACCACGACGACGTCGCGGTCGGCGACGTCGGCCGCCAGGGCACCGCGGTGTTCGAACTGGGCCGCCTGCTGAACTCCGCGCTCGGCCGGCTGGGCGTCACCCCGGACGCCGTCGCCGGCCACAGCCTGGGGGAGTGGACGGCGATGGCCGTCGCCGGCGTGCACGCCGAAGCGGAGGTCGACGCGTTCCTCGCCGGGTTCGACCCGGACGCGCTCGTCGTCCCCGGCCTCGCGTTCGCCGCGATCGGCGCGCCCGCGCCCCGGGTGGCCGAGGAACTGGCCGGACGCACCGACGTCGTGCTCTCCCACGACAACTCGCCGAACCAGGCGATGGTCTGCGGCCCGGCGGCCGCGGTCGACGTCCTCGTCACGCGCTTTCGCGACGCCGGAATCGTCGCGCAGGTGCTGCCGTTCCGGTCCGGCTTCCACACGCCGATGCTGCGGCCCTACCTGGGCCCGATCCGCGAGGCGGCCGCCGGGTTCACCCTGCATCCGCCGCGGCTGCCGATCTGGTCGGCGACCACGGTGTCCGAATACCCGGCCGCCGAGGCGGACGTCCGCGAGCTGTTCGTGCGGCACCTGCTGGAACCCGTCCGGTTCCGGCCGCTCGTACGCGCGATGCACGCGGCGGGCTTCCGGGCCTTCGTGCAGGTCGGCGCCGGGCAGCTCGGCTCGCTGGTCGGCGACACCCTGCACGGCGAAGACCACCTCGTCGTGGCCGCGCACTCGGCGCACCGGCCCGGGCTCGCGCAGCTGCGCCGCGTCGCGACCGCGTTGTGGGCCGACGGCGCCGACATCGACTTCGCGCGGCTGCCCGGCGACCGCCCGGTACCGCACCGGGCCGTCAAGCTGGATCTCGGCGGGCGCCTGATCTCCCTGGACGACGAGGTCCGCGCGCGGATCGCCCTGCCGGCCACCCGCACGTCCACTGTGGACAGCCTGGCCGGGAAGGGGCCACTCGCCGCGGAGTTCGCCGCGCTGCTGGCCGACACGGCCGATCTCGCGTCCACGCTCCTCACCGGCCGCCCCGATGCGCCACGTTCGCGAGAAAGTGCCGACCCAGGACGGAGCTTTCCCGTGAAAGCTCCGCCACCGGTCGAGCTGGACACGACGCTGACCGTGTCCGTCGAGGCGATGCCGTACCTGCTCGACCACTGCTTCTTCAAGCAGCCGCCGCAGGCCGAGCCGGGTGACCGCTGGCCGGTGGTGCCGGCGACCACGGTGATCGACCACCTGATGGGCTTCGCCGAGCAGGCCGCGCCCGGTCGCCGCGCGGTCGCCGTGCACGACGTCCGGTTGACCCAGTGGATCACGGCGGTGCCGGCCGTGACCGTCGGCGTGCGGGTCCGGCCGCAGGGTCCCGACCGCGTGCTGGCCGCCCTCGACGGCTACTCCCAGGCCACCGTCGAACTCGCCCCGGCCTACCCGGCCGACGCACCCGCGCCGTGGCGCTTCCCCGCGTCGGCCGAGCAGGTGCCGGAAACCACGGCGGCGCAGCTGTACGACGAACGCTGGATGTTCCACGGCCCGCGCTTCCAGGGCGTCACCGAGCTGACCGCGGTCGGCGAGCGGCACGTCCGGGCCGTGCTGACGACGCCGGCCGCGCCCGGCGCCCTGCTCGACAACGTCGGCCAGGTGCTCGGCTACTGGATCATGTCCCGGCTGACCGAGCGCACCACCGTCTTCCCGGTCGGCATGCGTGAGATCCGCTTCCACGGCCCGCACCCGGCGCCCGGCGAGCGCCTGGAGTGCCTGGTCAGGATCACCGCGCTGAGCGGCGAGTTCCTCGACGCCGACATGCAGCTCGTCCACGACGGGCAGGTCTGGGCCGAGTTCACCGGCTGGCGCGACCGCCGCTTCGACAGCACCCCGCACATCCGCCAGGCCGACCGCACGCCCGAGCGTTCGACGCTGTCGGTCGAGCAGCCGGGCGGCTGGGCGCTGGTCCACGAGCAGTGGCCGGACCTGGCGACCCGCGAGCTGATCATGCGCAACTACCTCGCGGGCGCCGAACGCGACGCCTACGACCAGCGGCCGCCGCGGGGCCGGCGTCAGTGGCTGCTCGGCCGGATCGCGGCCAAGGACGCCGTCCGCCAGTTCCTCTGGGCCGGCGGCGAGCCCGAGATGTTCCCGGCCGAGCTGCGCATCGGCAACGACGACGCCGGCCGTCCACACGCGACCGGCGCCTACGGCCGTGAGCTGCCGCCGTTGACGGTTTCCCTGGCCCACCGGGGCGAAGTCGGCGTGGCGATCGCCCGGCACGGCCGGTGCGGCATCGACGTCGAAGAGGTCGCGCCGCGGACGGAGTCCACTGTGGACGCCGCGCTGGGTGCGGGTGAGCAGGCCCTGTTCGCCGGCCTTCCCGGCGATCCGGAGCGCTGGTTCGCCCGGTTCTGGACCGCCAAGGAAGCCGTGGCGAAGCTGCTCGGCACCGGCCTGCGCGGCGAGCCCCGGGACTTCGAAGTCATCGCGGCGGCGCCGGACGCGCTCACCGTCCGCGCGGCCGGGGCCGACCACGCCGTGCGCTGCACCGACGTCGACAGCCCGCCCGGCGCACCGCCGCGCCACTACGTCGTCGCCTGGACCGAAGAGACGAAGGAGACCGGGGAATGAGCATCGAGACCACGGCCACGGACGAGGTGTCCGTGTTGGCTCAGCTCAGCGAGATGCTGCAGGAGCTGCTCGAAGAGTACGGCTTGGACGACGCCGAGATCACCATGGACACCACGTTCCACGACGATCTCGAGCTGGAGAGCGTCGACCTGGTGGCGCTGTCCGGGCAGCTGCGCGAGCACTACGGCGAGCGCGTCAACTTCGCGACGTTCATCGCCGAGCGCGACCTGGAGGAGATCATCGCGCTGACCGTCGGCGAGCTCGTCCGCTACATCGTCGCTTCCCTGCGGGCGACGGCGTGAGCCGGATCCGCGCCGGCGAACTGGACGTGCACGTCCAGCGGCTCACCCCGGAGGTCCCGCTCGACGGGGACGCGCCGCTCGTCGTGTGCGTGCACGGGCTGCTCACCGACAGCCTGGCCAGCTACTACTTCACGCTCGGCCCGGCGTTCGCCGAACGCGGCCTCGACGTGCTGATGTACGACCTGCGCGGGCACGGCCGCACGACGCGCCCGGCGTCGGGTTACCACCTGGAGGAGTTCGTCGGCGACCTCGTCGCGCTCCTCGACGCGACCGGTGTCACGCGGCCGGTGCACGTGGTCGGCAACTCGTTCGGCGCGTCGGTGGCCTTGGGGCTGGCCGCCGCCCGGCCGGACCGGGTCGCCAGCGTCGTCGTGATCGAAGGCGAACCGCCGACCGACGAGTGGACCGGGCACATGGCCGACGGGCTCGCCGACGCGAAGACCCGCCTGGCCATCGACGAGGTGATCGGCTGGATCGCCGACAACCACGGCGCGCACACCGCGCGGTTGTCCAAGGCGGCCAACAAGATCCTCCAGACCACCACGATCGCCGAGGACATCCCGCGCAGCGCGACGATCGCCGCCGACCTCTCGGCCGTGCGCTGCCCGGTGTTCGCGATCTTCGGCGGCGACTCGGGCCTCGCCGCCCAGGTGCCGCACTTCGAGACGCACCTGGACCGCTGCCGCTGCGTCGTGCTGCCCGACCAGGGTCACTCGGTGCTGGTCGAGCGGACCGCGGAGACGATCGACCTGATCTTCGACTGGGTCCGCGACGTTTCGCGCGTCCCGGCGCGGGTGCGGTAGTGGCCCGGTTCCTGTTCGTCGTCCCGCCGCTGGTCGGGCACGTCAACCCGGCCGCCGGCGTGGCGGCCGAGCTTGCCGCGCGCGGGCACGAGGTCGCCTGGGCCGGGCACGAGGAGCTGCTGTGGCAGCTGGCCGGTCCGGCCGCGCTGGTCTTCTCCTGCGGCCTGCCGGCCGGCGCCCCCGCGCGCCCGGCCGGGCTGAAGGGACCGGCCGCGCTGCGGTTCCTCTGGGAGGACTTCCTCGTCCCGCTGGCCGACGCGATGGCCCCCGGCGTCGCCGCCGCGATCGACGCGTTCGCGCCGCACGTCGTGGTCGCCGACCAGCAGGCCTTGGCCGGCGGACTGCTCGCCGAGGCACGTGGCCTGCCGTGGGTGACTTCGGCGACGACGTCCGCCGAGCTGATCGACCCCCTTTCCGGCATGCCGAAGGTCGCCGAGTGGGTCGCCTCGCTCGTCGGCGACCTGCGGGCGCGGATCGCCGAAGGCCGCGGTTCGGCGGACCCGCGGTTCTCCCCGCACGGCGTGCTGGCGTTCACGACCCGCGAACTGCTGGGCGCGGCCGCGCTTCCGCCGAAGGTGCGGCTCGTCGGGCCGTCGCTGGGATCGCGTCCGTCCACAACGGACTTCCCGTGGGAGTGGCTCGACCCGCTCCGGCCGACGGTGCTCGTGTCCTTGGGCACGGCGAACACCGAAGCGGGGGCGAGCTTCCTCGCGACCGCGGCGGAGGCGTTCGCCGGGATGGAGGCGCGGGCGATCGTCGTCGACCCCGGCGAGGTGCTGGGACCGGTGCCGCCCAACGTCCTGGTGCGCCCGCAGGTCCCGCAGCTGCCCCTGCTGCCGCGGGTGGACGCCGTGCTCTGCCACGCGGGGCACAACACCGTGTGCGAAGCGCTGTGGCACGGTGTCCCGCTGGTGGTGGCCCCGATCCGCGACGACCAGCCGATCGTGGCGGCCCAGGTGGTGGCCGCCGGCGCGGGCATCCGGCTGCGGTTCGGCCGCTCCGGCGCGGACCGCATCGCGGCGGCCGTCGAGGAGGTGCTGGCCGAGCCGTCGTACCGGCGGGCGGCGGAAACCGTGGCGTCGTCGTTCCACGCGGCGGGCGGAAGCGCCGCCGCGGCCGGCCATTTGGAACAGCTCGCCTTGGAAAGCCTGGCCCATTTGAAGCCCTGAAAGTCGTGATTTACTTCGATTAATCACGCCGTTACGGTCGAAGACATGACTGTTTCCGTCTGCGTTCCCGAAGATGTCCCCGAACTCGTCAAGTCGGCCGGTGGGCTGTTCTCCGAAGACGCCGGGCGTCACGACCCGCGCATGGACCTCGGCTGGCCGGACCGTGAGGGCGCCGCCTACTACGCGGAGCTGGTCGACGATCCGGACTGCCTGTGCCTGCTGGCCGGCGGTGGGCACTTGATCGGCAGGATGCGGCCCCCCATCGACCTGCGGCCCGGCGCGGTGACCGCGGTGCTGGAGAGCATGCGGGTCGGCCCGGCGCACCGCCGGAGCGGGGTCGGCGCGGAGCTGGTCGCCGCGTTCTTCGACTGGGCCCGGGAAAAGGGCGCCAACGAAATCACCGTCACCGCCTACGCGGCCAATGAGGGCGCGCTGGCGTTCTACCGCGCGCAGGGGTTCCGGCCGTTCGAAGTGCGGCTGGCCCGCGAGGCCTGAGTGTGCGGTCCGGACCATTCCGGGGTCACACTGGGGGCATGGGAATCCTGGACGGCCGGGCCGTCGTGATCACCGGCGCCGGACGCGGGCTGGGGCGGGCCTTCGCGCGGCACGCGGCGGGCAGCGGTGCCGCGGTCGTCGTCAACGACGTCGACGCGGAACCGGCGCGCGAGACCGTCGCCGCCATCGAAGCGGACGGCGGCACGGCCGTCGTGAGCGTCGGCTCGGTGGCCGACGCGGAGTACGCCCGTGAGCTGATCACGCTGTGCCGCAACCGGTTCGGCCGGCTCGACGGCCTCGTGAACAACGCCGCGGTCGGCTACCACGCGCGGCCGTGGGAGGACGGCGACGCCGGGCGCACCCGGGCCCTGGTCGAGACCAACGTGCTCGGCCCGCTCCACTGCGGCACCGCGGCCGCGGAAGTGATGGTTGCCCAGGGCAACGGTGTCATCGTCAACGTGACCTCCGGGTCCATGATCGGGCAGCGCGGTGCCGCCGCCTACTCGGCGTCGAAGGGCGCGGTGGCGTCGATGACGTACTCGTGGGCGGCCGACCTGGCCTCCCGCGGCGTGCGCGTCAACGCCGTCAGCCCGATCGCCTGGACCCGGCTGATGGCCGCGGACCCGAACGGAAACCCCGACGCGTACCCGCCGGAGCGGGTGGCGCCGCTCGTGACGTACCTGCTCAGCGACCTCTCGGCCGGCGTCACCGGGCAGGTGCTGCGGCTGGCGGACGGGCACCTGCACGCCGTCCGCCAGCCCGCGATCATCCGGCCGGTGCTGCACCGGGAGGTCTGGACCCCCGAGGAGATCGCCGCGGCGGTCGACGGCGAGCTCGTCCTCGAGTCGCCACCGCGGGACCGCTGGGCCCTCTGAGCGTCCCGGACCACCGGAACGGGTGGCTATCCACAGTGGACGGCGCGCACTAGCCTCGGAGGCCAAGCGAGGAGGGCGCGAGATGACGGCCACCGCGGAGATCGCCCACGAGCCGGGGCCCGCGCCACTGAGCAAGGCGCGGGTCAATGCGGTGTTCGGCGCGGTGCTGCTCGGGATGCTGCTGGCCGCGCTGGACCAGACCATCGTCGGCACCGCGCTGCCCACCATCGTCGGGGACCTCGGCGGCGCCGGGCACCTGTCCTGGGTGGTCACGTCCTACCTGCTGGCCGAGACGATCATGACCGTCGTCGTCGGCAAGCTCGGCGACCTGTTCGGCCGCAAGCTGATGTTCCAGCTGTCGGTGATCGTGTTCGGCATCGGCTCGTTCTGCGCCGGCTTCGCCGACAGCATGGTCTGGCTGATCGTCTGGCGCGCGGTGCAGGGCCTGGGCGGCGGCGGGCTGATGGTCACCTCGACCGCGCTCATCGCCGACGTCGTCCCGCTGCGCGAGCGCGGCAAGTACCAGGGCGTCCTCGGCTCGGTGTTCGGCGTGGTGACCGTGGCCGGCCCGATGCTCGGCGGCTTCTTCGTCGACCACCTGTCGTGGCGCTGGGCGTTCTACGTGAACATCCCGCTGGTCGTCGTGGTGCTGATCGTCGCGTCTTCGGCGATGCCGAACGCCCGCGCGGCGATCAAGCCGGTGATCGACTACGCCGGGATCCTGCTCATCGGCCTTGCCGCGACGGGCCTGACGCTCGTCACGAGCTGGGGTGGCACGCAGTACGCGTGGGGCTCGCCCACGATCGTCGGGATGGCGATCGGCTCGGTGGTGCTGCTCGCGGGGTTCGTCTTCGTGGAGCTGCGGGCCAAGGAACCGATGCTGCCGATGCGGTTGTTCCGGAACCCGGTGTTCACGGTCGGCGGGATCATGAGCTTCGTCGTCGGGTTCGCGATGCTGGGCGCGTTGTCGTACCTGCCCACGTACATGCAGTACGTGCAGGGCACGTCGGCGACGTCGTCCGGGGTGCGGCTGCTGCCGATGGTCCTGGCGCTGCTCGTCGCGTCGATCGCCGCGGGCAACGCGGTGAGCAGGACCGGGGGCTACAAGATCTTCCCGCTGGTCGGCGCCGCGGGCATGACGATCGGGCTCTACCTGCTGTCGAGACTGGACTCCGACACCGGATTCTGGGAGGCGTCGGCGTACATGGCGGTGCTCGGTCTCGGGATCGGGCTCGGCATGCAGGTGCTGACCATCGCCGTGCAGAACACCGTGGACTACGCCGACCTCGGCGTCGCCACGTCGGGTGTGACTTTCCTGCGGTCGATCGGCAGCTCGTTCGGCGCGGCGATCTTCGGGACGGTGTACGCCAACCAGCTGACGCCGAACCTCGCGGCGGCGGTCGCCGCGCACCCGCTGCCGCCCGGGGTCGACCCGCGGGCGATCCAGGTGCCCACCGCCCTGCACGCGCTGCCGGACCCGGTGTCGGCGCCGGTGATCCAGGCGTACAGCGATTCCCTGCACGTGGTGTTCCTCGCCGCGGCGCCGGTCGGGCTGGTCGCGTTCGTCCTGGCGTTCTTCCTGAAGGAGGTCCCGCTTCGCGATACGGCGCGGGCGGCGGCCCCGGACCTCGGCGACGGCTTCGCGATGCCGGAGGCCCGTACGGACGACCGCGAGCTGGAACGCGCCGTCGCGACGCTGTTCTTCCGCGAGCGCCGCAAGGTGGCCCCGGCGATCGTCTCCCGGGCCGGGTCGGACCTCGACGAGGGCGGCATCTGGTGCCTGCTGCAGGTCCACCTGCGCGAACGCCGCGGCGAGCCGGCGACGCTCCGGGCGATCGGCGAGTACTTCGGGGTGCCGGCGTCGGTGCTGGAACCGGCGTTCAACCGGCTGGAGCTGACCGGTCACCTGCGTTATGTCCGTGACCGCTGGGAGCTGACCGACGCGGGCCGTGCCGAGTTCGGCAAGGTGGTCAGCGCGTGGCACGACTGGCTCGCGGACCGGCTCGGCGACTGGGGCACGGGCAACCGGGCCGAACTGGACGCGGCGATCGGCCGGGTCGCCGCGAGGCTGCTGGACCAGAGCGCGGAAGTCCGGACCCACGGGCGGCACGCCCTGGCCTGACCCGCGGGTCAGCGGCACCAGAAGTCGTGAGGTGTGCGGCCCGGCCGGAAGCCGCAGCTCTCGACCATGGCCGCCGCCTCCGCGAACCCGTGGCCGACCAGGCCGGGCTCGTGGGCGTCGCTGCCGAACGCGACCGCTTCGCCGCCCGCCTCGAACCACCAGCGCACCACCTCGCCCGGCAGCGGCACCTTCGTGTTGACCTCCAGCGCCCGGCCGCTCGCCTTCAGCGCGCGCAGCACCGTGCGGAACTCCTCTTCGAAGTCCGCCGCGACGAACGGCGGTCCTTCACCCGGCCACGACCTCAGCGCGTAGTCGATGTGGGCGAGCACGGCGAAGCCGGCCGTCGACTCGACCAGCCCGAGCACCTCTCCGAGGTAGGCCCGCAGGATTTCGCCGGGCGGCCGTCCCGAAACCAAGGTCAGCTCGTGGTGGTGCCCGCCTTCCGGCAGCGAGTGCACCGAGCCGAGCACGCGGTCGAAGTCGTGGGCGGCGAGCAGCGCGTCGGCTCGCGGGCGGTGCCAGTGCGGCTCGCTCAGCTCCACGCCCGAAAGGATCCGCAGCGAAGGGAACCGCGACCGGCACTCCTCGACGCACGCCAGGTACCCCGCGACGTCGAGGTCCGGCGGCTCGAGGACACCGTCCGGACGCAGCCGCACCCGGAAGTGGTCCGGCAGCAGCGGCCGGACCGGCTCCGGGATCAGCCACGGCGTCAGGTCCGCGTGCTCGGTGAACGCCACCGACGGCAATCCCAGCTCCAGCGCCCGTTCGCACGAGCCGATCATCGACCCGGTGACCGTGTCCCACGACCATTCGGTGTGGACGTGACCGTCCGGCGGCAGGCTCATGATCCCCACGGTAGCCCGGGTTTTGGACTACGGTCGGGGCCATGGCGCAGAAGTCGGCGGCGGTCGAGCTGGAGGTCGGGCCGCACACCGTGCGGATCTCGAACCCGGACCGGGTGTACTTCCCGGCCCGTGGCGAGACGAAGCTCGACCTGGTCAACTACTACCTTTCGGTGGGCGACGGCATCGTCAACGCGCTGCGCGAGCGGCCGTGCATGCTGCACCGCTTCCCGTCCGGGGTGGCGGGGGAGAAGGTCCACCAGAAGCGCGTCCCGAACGGGGCGCCGCCGTGGCTGGAGACCGTCCGGGTGACCTTCCCGCGGTACAACCGGCACGCCGACGAGCTGTGCGTGACCGAGCTGGCCCACGTCGCCTGGGCGGTGCAGATGTCCACAGTGGAGTTCCACCCCTGGAACTCGCGCCGCGCCGACACCGAGAAGCCGGACGAGTGGCGCATCGACCTCGACCCGATGCCCGACTGCGGCTACGACCGCGTCCGCCGCGTCGCGCACGTCGCGCACGAGGTCCTCGACGAGCTGGGTGCGGTCGGCTGGCCCAAGACGTCCGGTGGTCGCGGCCTGCACATCTACGTCCGGATCAAGCCGGAGTGGGGTTTCCGGGAGGTCCGCCGCGCGGCTTTGGCCTTCGCGCACGAAGTCGAACGCCGCGCCCCGGACGACGTCACGACGACCTGGTGGCGCAAGGACCGCGACCCGCGGCTGCTGTTCGTCGACTACAACCAGAACGCCCGCGACCACACCATCGCCAGCGCCTACTCGGTCCGCGGCAACCCCGAAGGCACGGTGTCGACGCCGATCCGCTGGGACGAGATCGACGACGCCGAGCCCGGCGACTTCACCATCGCCACCGTCCCGGCCCGCTTCGCCGAGCTGGGCGACCTCCACGCGGACATCGACCAGGCCGTGTTCTCCCTGGAGCCGCTGCTGGAGTGGGCCGACCGCGACGGCGTCGAGGAACCACCCGAACCCGACTGACGTATTTCCGGGCGGGTTCGCGGATCTGCCCGGTGTGAAGATCGTGCTGTCCGGATTGGACGCGGCCGCGTGGAGCCTGGTCGCGTTGCAGGTGGTCCTGCGACGCGAGGGGCACACCGTGCGCGTGGCGGCCGACGTGCTCGGGGCGTGCCGTCGCGAGCGGCCGGACTGCGTGGTGCTGTCCACCACGCACGGCGCCTCGGGCGTGGACGTGCTCCGCGACGTGCGTGCCGATCCCGACTTGGCCGGGGTGCCCGTGGTGCTCGGCGGCCGGATCGGGGGCACCCGCGCGGAACTGCTGGCCCTCGGCTACGACGAGGTCTTCCCGGTCGCCGCCACGGATCCCGGGGGAGCCGTGGCGGCGCTGCGGGAGTACCTCAGGCGTCAGTCCAGGCGTTCGACGATGGTCGCGTTGGCGAGGCCGCCCGCCTCGCACATCGTCTGCAGGCCGTAGCGGCCGCCGGTCTGCTCCAGCACCGAGAGCAACGTCGTCGCCAGGCGGGCGCCGCTGCCGCCGAGCGGGTGCCCGAGCGCGATCGCGCCGCCGTTGACGTTGACCTTCGCCAGGTCGGCGCCGATCTCGGCCTGCCAGGCGAGCACGACGCTCGCGAACGCCTCGTTGACCTCGAAGGCGTCGATGTCGCCCACCGAAAGCCCGGCCCGGGCGAGGACCTTGCGGGTCGCCGGGATGACGCCGGTCAGCATGTACAGCGGGTCGTCGCCGACGACGGCGAAGCTGTGGATCCGGGCCCGCGGCCGCAGTCCGAGCGCCTTGGCCGTCTCGGAGCTGGTGATCATCAGCGCGGCGGCGCCGTCGTTGATCGGCGAGGAGTTGCCCGCGGTCACGTGCCAGCCGAGGTCCGGGAACCGCTGCTCCCAGACGTCGGCGCGGAAGGCGGGCTTCAGCCCGGCGAGGATCTCCGGCGTCGTGCCCGGCCGGACCGTCTCGTCGGTCGTGACGTCGGCGAGCACGCCGTCCGGACCGGGCGCCTTGAGCGGCGCGACCTCGCCGGCGAACTTCCCGTCCGCCCACGCCTTCGCGGCCCGCTGGTGGCTTTCCGCGGAGAACTCGTCGAGCTGAGCCCGGCTGAAGCCCCACTTCGCGGCGATCAGCTCCGCGCTGATGCCCTGCGGGACGAGGCCGTCCGGGTAGCGCGCGGCGACCTGCGTCCCGAACGGGTCGCGCCCGGCCACCTGGCTGCCCATCGGCACCCGGCTCATCGACTCGACGCCGGAGGCGATCACCAGGTCGTACGCGCCGGCGATGACGCCCTGCGCGGCGAAGTGGACGGCCTGCTGGCTGCTGCCGCACTGCCGGTCCACGGTCACCGCCGGCACCGACTCCGGCAGGCCCGCGGCCAGCGCGGCCCAGCGGGCGGTGTTCATGCTCTGCTCGCCGATCTGGCCGACGGCGCCGCTGATCACGTCGTCGATCCGGGCCGGGTCGACGCCGGTGCGCTCGACGAGCGAGCGGAGCGCGTGGGCGTGCAGGTCGACCGGGTGCACCCCGGCCAGTGTGCCGTTCGGCTTGCCCTTGCCGATCGGGGTCCGTACCGCGTCGACGATCACCGCGTCCGTCATGGCGTCTGCCTCCTCGCAGATCGGGGATACGTTCGGTATACGCCGGGTGAGTTGGATACCACAACTGACCTGTTCGGCACGTCACAGGAGGTTGACGTGCTAGGTTGGATTTTCAACCCCATGGAGGTGGCATGGTCCGGCGTGGTCGCGAATGCTCGGTCGCCGAGGCGCTCGAGGTCGTCGGCGAGCGCTGGAGCCTGCTCGCGCTGCGGGAGATCATGCTGGGGGAGCGGCGCTTCAACCAGATCGCCGAGAACACCGGCGCGAGCCGCGACATCCTGGCCGCGCGGCTGCGCAAGCTCGTCGACGCGGGCGTGCTCGAGAAAGTCCAGTACGAGGCCCACCCGCCGCGTCACGAGTACTACCCGACCGAAGCGGGCCGCGCGCTGCAGCCGCTCCTGCTCGGCCTGATGGCCTGGGGCGACAAGTACGTCCACCAGGGCGAACCGCCCACGCTGTGGCGCCACGCCTGCGGCGAGGTGCTGGAGCCGGCCACCGTGTGCGCCCACTGCGGCGAGCCGGTCAACGCTCCCGGCACCCACGCGATCCGGTTGGGCGCCGTGCGCTGACCCTCGTTCCGCCCAGGCCTCCTCGCATCCCCCGCGAGGAGGCCTTTTTGGCGTTCGGGCGTTGACTTGAGACCCCCGTCACGGTAACTCTTGAACGAATCAGTGCAAGAACCTGACAACAGCGCGAGAAATCGCGGCAGACGTCAGGAAGATTCCGCCCCGCCCCTCGACGAAGAGGTGCCCATGACGGCTGTCCCGTGCTGCCCGCGTGCGCCCCCGGACCGGGTCCCGCGCCCGTCCCGTTCCCCGGTTGTGCCGTCCCGACGCGTCTCCCCTCCTCCCCGGATCCGAGGAAACCCATGAGTACGAAGCGACTTCTGTCGCGCGCGGCGACCTACGCCGCCCTGTCCCTCCTCCTGGCCACCCCCGCCGTCGCCGCGAGCGCCGCCCCGGCCGGCACCTCCGCGCAGGTGGTTCAAGCCGCCGCCCAAGCCGCCGCCGCGACCTACACCGCCAGCAGCCAGCTCGCCGGCTACCCCGTGTCGAACGTCGGCGACGGCAACCAGGCCACCTACTGGGAGAGCGCGAACAACCAGTTCCCGCAGTGGGTCCAGGCCGACCTCGGCGCGGCCACGAACGTCGCCCAGCTGGTGCTCAAGCTGCCCTCGAACTGGGAGGCCCGCACCGAGACCTTCAGCGTTCAAGGCAGCACGAACGGCACGAGCTTCAGCGACCTCAAGGCCTCGGCCGGCTACCGGTTCGACCCGGCGACCGGGAACACCGTCACCGTGGACGTCACCGGCAGCACCCGTTATGTCCGGGTGAACGTCACGGGCAACACCGGCTGGCCCGCCGCGCAGCTGTCGGAGTTCGAGGTGCACGGCCCGGCCGGCGGTGACACGCAGCCGCCGTCCGCGCCCGGCAACCTCGCCTACACCCAGCCCGCGAGCGGCCAGATCCGGCTCACCTGGGCGGCCTCGACCGACAACACCGGGGTCGCGGGCTACGACGTCTACGCCAACGGCCAGCTCCGCGGCAGCGTCGCCGGAACCGTCCTCACCT
Source organism: Amycolatopsis sp. NPDC005961 (assembly GCF_040629235.1). NCBI lineage: Bacteria > Bacillati > Actinomycetota > Actinomycetes > Pseudonocardiales > Pseudonocardiaceae > Amycolatopsis > Amycolatopsis sp. NPDC005961. The sequence goes on from NZ_JBEXVF010000021.1 coordinate 85,431, forward strand.
ACACCGACAACCAGCCCGACAGCGCGACCGTCGCCTACTACGTCCGTGCGAAGGATGCGGCGGGCAACCAGTCCGCGAACAGCGCCACCGTGACGCGCAACGGCACCCAAGCCGGGACGAACCTCGCGGTGGGCAAGCCGATCACGGCGTCCTCGACGGAGTTCACGTTCGTCGCGGCCAACGCCAACGACAACTCGACCAGCACGTACTGGGAGGGCGGCGGCGGGACCTACCCGAACCTCCTGACCGTCGCCTTGGGCTCCAACGCCGACCTGAACCAGGTCGTCGTGAAGCTCAACCCCGACGCGTCGTGGGGTCCGCGGACCCAGACGATCGCCGTCGAGGGCCGTGAGCAGAGCGGGACCGCGTTCACCACGCTGTCCGCCGCGCAGACCTACAGCTTCAGCCCGTCCACCGGCAACACCGTGACGATCCCGCTGAGCGGCCGCGCCGCCGACGTCCGCCTGCGCGTCACCGCCAACTCCGGCGCCGGCGGCGGGCAGGCCGCGGAGTTCCAGGTCTTCGGCGTCCCCGCGCCGAACCCGGACCTGACGATCTCGGGGGTGTCCTGGTCACCGCAGAACCCCGTCGAGACCGACGCGATCACGGCGTCGGCGACCGTCCGCAACGCCGGGACGGCCGCTTCGGGCGCGACGAACGTGAACCTCTACCTGGGCACGACCAAGGTCGGCACCGCGGACGTCGGCGCGCTCGCCGCCGGCGCGTCGGCGACGGTGTCCGCGAACATCGGCACCCGGGACGCGGGCAGCTACCAGCTGACCGCGAAGGTCGACGAGGCCAACGCCGTCATCGAACAGAACGAGGCCAACAACTCCTACACCGGCTCGACGGCGCTGGTCGTCAGCCCGGTGCAGAGCTCCGACCTCGTCGCGGCCACGGCGTGGTCGCCAACCAACCCGTCCGCGGGCAACACCGTCACGTTCACCACCACCCTGCGCAACCAGGGCACGGTGGCTTCGGCGGGCGGCGCCCACGGCGTCACGGTGACGATCGCCGACCAGAACGGCACCGTCGTCAAGACGCTGACCGGTAGCTACACCGGGGCCATCGCCGCCGGAGCCACCGCTTCGCCGGTGACCGTCGGCACCTGGACCGCCGCCAACGGCCGGTACAGCGTCAAGACGGTCGTCGCGAATGACGCCAACGAGCTGCCGGTGAAGCAGGCCAACAACACCAGCACGCAGGCCCTGTTCGTCGGCCGGGGCGCGAACATGCCCTACGACATGTACGAGGCCGAGGACGGCGTCGTCGCAGGCGGCGCGTCCGTCGTCGGCCCGAACCGCACGATCGGCGACCTCGCGGGCGAGGCGTCGGGTCGCAAGGCCGTGACGCTGAACTCGACCGGCTCGTCGGTGGAGTTCACGACCCGCGCGTCGACCAACACCCTCGTCACCCGGTTCTCCATCCCGGACTCCGCGGGCGGCGGCGGGCAGAACTCGACGCTGAACGTCTACGTCGACGGCACGTTCCTCAAGGCCATCGACCTGACCTCGCACTACGCGTGGCTCTACGGCGCCGAAACCGGTCCGGGCAACTCGCCGGGCGCCGGGCCGCGCCACATCTACGACGAGGCCAGCGCGATGCTTGGCACGACCGTGCCCGCCGGGCACAAGATCAAGCTGCAGAAGGACGCGGCCAACAGCACGAACTACGCGATCGACTTCGTGAACTTCGAGCAGGCCACCGCGACCGCCAACCCGGACCCGGCGCACTTCGCCGTGCCCGCCGGCTTCACGCAGCAGGACGTGCAGAGCGCCCTCGACAAGGTCCGCCAGGACACGACGCTCACCGGCGTCTACCTGCCGGCCGGGAACTACGCCCTGTCGAGCAAGCTCAACGTCTACGGCAAGGCCGTCACGGTCACCGGCGCCGGGCCGTGGTTCACGAAGTTCTCCGCGCCGTCGGGTCAGGAGAACACCGACATCGGCATCGACGTGCAGGCGAGCGCGAACGGGTCGACGTTCAGCGGGTTCGCGGTGTTCGGGAACTACACCTCGCGCATCGACGGCCCCGGCAAGGTGTTCAACCTGACCAACGTCGCCAACCTGACGATCGACAACATCTGGGTCGAGCACCAGGTGGTGATGGTCTGGGGCACGAACGTGGACAACACCACGATCAAGAACTCCCGGATCCGCGACACCTTCGCCGACGGCGTCAACCTCACGAACGGGAGCACCGGCAACCACGTCACCAACATCGAGGCCCGATCCACCGGCGACGACAGTTTCGCGCTGTTCGCCGCCACGGACATCAACCAGGGCAACCAGTACGACAACGTGTTCGAGAACCTGACTTCGCTCACCCCGTGGCGCGCGGCCGGGCTGGCGGTGTACGGCGGGTACAACAACACCTTCCGGAACCTCTACATCGCGGACACGCTGACGTACTCGGCGATCACGATCAGCTCGCTCGACTTCGGCTACCCGTTCCTCGGGTTCGGGCCGCAGCCGACGACGGTCCAGAACGCCTCGCTCGTCCGGGACGGCGGCCACTTCTGGGGCCAGCAGACGTTCCCGGCGATCTGGTTGTTCTCCGCGTCCAAGGAGTTCCGCGGCATCCGGGTGTCCGATGTGGACATCCAGAGCCCGACCTACAGCGGCATCATGTTCCAGACCAAGTACGACGGCACCACGCCGGAGAACCCGGTCCAGGACACGGTGCTGACGAACGTGTCGATCACCGGTGCACACCGCAGCGGTGACCAGTTCGACGCCAAGTCGGGGATCGGGATCTGGGCCAACGAGCTGCCGGAACCGGGTCAGGGCCCGGCCGTCGGCTCGGCGACGTTCACCGGGCTGACGCTGAGCGACAACGACCAGGACATCCGCAACACGACCAGCACGTTCACCATCATCCGCAACTAGACAGGCACACGGGTGCCCGCCGGGAAACCGTTTCCCGGCGGGCGCCGCCGTGCCAGGATGACGCCGGAGGTGGTCGACGTGCGGATCCTGGTCACCGGCGGTACCGGACAGCTCGGCAGGCCGGTCGTCGAACGGCTGCGCGCGGCGGGGGAGGAGGTCCGCGTGCTGAGCCGGCGGCCCGCGCCCGGCGTCGTCCCCGGCGACCTGCGGACCGGGCGCGGCATCGACAGCGCGCTGGCCGGCGTCGACGTGGTCGTCCACTGCGCCACCGACTTCTTCGGCCGCGAGACGGACTTCGCGCGCACGCTCGCCGAGGCGGCGCGCTGGGCCGGGGGTCCGCACCTGGTCTACGTCTCGATCGTCGGCGTCGACCGCGTCCCGCTCGGCTACTACCGCAGCAAGCTCGAGACCGAGGAGTTCATCGCGGCCTCCGGGCTGCCGCACACGATCCAGCGGGCGACGCAGTTCCACGCGCTCGTCCGCACGCTGTTCGCCGGCGCGTCCCGGCTGCCGGTGCTGCCCGTGCCGCGGCTGTCGTTCCAGCCGGTGGACGTCCGGGACGTCGCGGAGCGGCTCGCGGACCTCGCCCTGGGCGACCCGGCCGGGCGGGCCCCGGACTTCGGCGGACCGGAGATCCTCGCCGCGGCCGAGCTGGCGCAGGCGGTCGCGGAGGCGAGCGGACGGCGACGGCGGATCGTGCCGGTGAGCGTGCCGGGCGAGACGTTTCGCGCCTACGCCGGCGGCGGTCACCTCGCGCCGGAGCACCTCGACGGCACGATCACCTTCCGGCAGTACCTGGCGGAGCAGGCGGACGCGGGTGTGCTGCGCTACCGGGCGCGCTGACGGGTCGTATGTTTTCGGATTAATTACGAAGAATCTTGACCCCGGATCCGGATAGGTCATATGTTTGGCGGGCTGCACGCCGGTCCCCGCCTCAACGCCGAACGGATCCGACATGTCGAACCCTCCCTCTCGCCGCACCTTCCTCAAGCTCGGTGGCGCGGTCGGTGCCGGAGCCGCCCTGAGTGGCATCCCTCCTTTCACGGCAAACGCCGACGTCACGCGCCCGACGGGCGTCGACCTCGTGCCCGACGGTCAGGCGACGACCCTCTGGTACCCGGCGCCCGCGGTCGAGGACAAGATCATCGAGCAGGGCCTGCCGATCGGAAATGGTCGGATCGGTGCGCTCGTCGGCGGTGATCCGGCCGCCGACTTCCTCTACCTCGCCGACGCGTCACTGTGGACCGGTGGCGCCAACGACGTCCTCGAAGACGACGGCCAGTTCCCCTACGAGCGCGAGAAGTTCGGCACGCTCGGGTTGCTGGCCAAGGTGCGGATCTCCGTGCCGGCGCACACCGGCGTGACCGGCTACCGCCGCACGCTCGACCTGAGCAACGGCGTCGTCGTGATCACCTACCGGCACGAGGGCGTGCGGTACCGCCGCGAGTACTTCGTGAGCCACCCCGACGACGTCGTGGTGGTCCGGCTCAGCGGCGGGCCCGTGACCGGGTCGGTCTCGCTGGAGCCGACCCGCGGCGAGCCGATGTCGGGTCCGGCGGCGTTCACCGGCACCTTCGCCAACGGCCTGAAGTACGCGTGCACCGCGGCCGGTGGGGTGACCTTCACCGGGAGCCGCGAGGTCGTCATCGTGCTCAGCGGGGGCACGAACTACGTGCCCGACGCGGCCCGGAAGTTCCTCGATGCGTCGCTCGACCCCCTGGCGCTGGCGAAGGAGAAGGCGTCGAAGGCTTTGCGCGCCGGGAGAGGGGCGCTGCTGGGTACGCACGTCGCGGACTACCGGCGGCTCTACGACCGGATGACCGTCGACCTGGGCCAGTCGCCGCCGGCGAAGCGGGCGCTGGACACGTGGTCGCGGTTGCTGGCCCGCCACGACGACGCGGCCAAGCCCGACCCGGAGCTGGAGGCGAGCTACCTGCAGTTCGGCCGGTACCTGACGATCACCGGCTCGCGCGACGGGCTGCCGATGGGCCTGCAAGGGCTGTGGCAGAACACCAACACACCGGACTGGATGAGCGACTACCACACCGACATCAACGTCCAGATGAACTACTGGCTGGCCGACCGCGCGGCGCTGCCCGGGAGCTTCACTGCACTGGCCGACTACTGCCTCGCGCAGCTTCCCGTGTGGACGGACAGCACGAAACGCCTGTTCAACGACCCTCGCAACAGGTTCCGGAACACCAGCGGCAAGATCGGCGGCTGGGCGATCGCGTTCTCGACCAACATCTACGGCGGCTCCGGCTGGTGGTGGCACCCCGCCGGCAACGCGTGGCTGTGCAACTCGCTGTGGGACCACTACGCGTTCACCCAGGACAAGGCGTACCTCGCGCGGATCTACCCGCTGCTCAAGGGGGCGGCCGAGTTCTGGGAGTCGCGGCTGGTCACCATGACCGTCGACGGCCGCGAGGTGCTCGTCGACGATCACGACTGGTCGCCCGAGCACGGCCCGCAGGACACCCTCGGCAACACCTACTCGCAGGAGATCGTCTGGGACCTGTTCGAGCACTACCGCGAAGCCGTCGCGGTCCTGGGGCGCGACCGCGCGTACGGCGACCGGATCGCCGGGCTGCAGCGGAAGCTCTACCTGCCGAGGGTGAGCCCCACGACCGGCTGGCTCGAGGAGTGGATGTCGCCGGACAACCTCGGCGAGACGACGCACCGGCACCTGTCCCCGCTGATCGGCTTCTTCCCGGGCGACCGGATCGCCGCCGACACCGCGTCGCCGGAGCTGCTCGACGGCGTGCGCGCGCTGCTGGTCGCGCGCGGGATGGACAGCTACGGCTGGGCGTGCGCGTGGCGCTCGGCGTGCTGGGCGCGGCTCAAGGACGCCGAGAAGGCGTACCAGCTGCTGCTCACGGTGCTGCGGCCGTCGGTCGCCAACGGCAACGGGACCGCGCCGAACTTCTTCGACATGTACAGCCAGGGCAGCTACACGATCTTCCAGATCGACGCGAACCTCGGCGCGCCGGCGGCGATGGCGGAGATGCTCGTGTACTCGCGGCCCGGCGTGCTGGAGCTGCTGCCGGCGCTGCCCTCGGCGTGGGCCCGGTCGGGCCGGGTGACCGGGATCGGCGCCCGCGGTGGGTTCGAGGTCGACCTGTCCTGGCGCGACGGGAAGGTGACGCGGGCGGTGGTCCGGAGCGTCGGCGGGACCCGGACGGAGGTGCGCGCGGGCGGGTGGCGCCGCGTGCTTTCCCTGCGGCCGGGGCAGTCGGTCACGGTCCAGCCAAGTTGAGGGGTAACCTCCGGAAACTGATGTAGTGTTCAATCACTTTCTTCGGACCGGAGGTCACCCTTGAACGTCGTCCTGTGGGTCGTGGCGGGTCTGCTCGCCGCGCTGTACCTGGCTGCCGGCGGCATGAAGCTCGCGACGCCGCGCGAGAAGCTGCTCGAAAACCCGAACATGGGCTGGACGGCGGACTTCTCCGACGCGGCGGTGAAGGGCATCGGCGCGGTCGAGATCCTCGGCGCGATCGGGCTGATCCTGCCCTGGGCGCTGGACATCGCGCCGGTGCTCACCCCGCTGGCCGCGACCGGGCTGGCGGTGGTCCAGATCGGTGCGATCGTCGTGCACGCGCGGCGCAAGGAAACCAAGGCGCTGCCGATGAACGTCGTGCTGCTGGTGCTGGCGGCGTTCGTGGCGGTGGGCCGGTTCGCCGGCTGAGGTTCTCGCCGCGGACCGATGACGCTTCCCGGTGGCACCGGCACGAGGTGAACCCGGCACCGACCGCGTTCCTCGGCGCGCGCGTAATACCCTGGAGGTCTCAGGGAGGTCGGAGTGGACGTCGATCTGCGCAAGCTGCGGTACTTCGTCGCGGTCGCCGAAGAGCTGCACTTCGGGCGCGCCGCCGCGCGGCTGCACATCGCGCAGCCGGTGCTCTCGCGGCAGATCCGCGCCCTCGAGGGTGAGCTGCGCGCGCAGCTGTTCGTGCGGGACAAGCGGTCCACGTCGCTGACCGAGGCCGGCCGTCAGCTGCTGGAGGACGCGCGTCCGCTGCTGGCCTCGGCGTCGGCGCTGCGTCGGCGGGTCGCCACGGCCGACCGCGGGACGTTCACCGTGGCGTTCATGCCGGGGATCACGGTCACCGACGCGGTCGGCTCGTTCTGTTCGCGCCACCCGGACGTCACGGTCGAGCTGCTCCGCACGACGTGGGCCGACCAGACCGAGGTCCTCCACGACGGCCGCGCCGACGTCAGCGTCGTCCGCCTGCCGGTGGATCGGCGCGGGCTGAGCGTGCGGCCGCTGTTCGGCGAGCCGCGGGTGGCGGTCCTGCGGGCGGACCACCGGCTGGCCGGCAAGGAGTCGGTGCTCGTCGGGGACCTCGCCGACGAGCACCTGCTCAACGACCCCGACGCCGTGCCGGAGTGGCGTGACGTCGCGGTCGAGCTGCGGGACGGGACCGCGTCGCGGTGGCAGGAGTTCCGCAGCGTCGAGGAGAAGCTGGAGCACGTGGCCGCCGGGCGGGGGATCGCGGTGATCCCGCTGTCGACGTCGGCGTACTACACGCGTCCGGACGTCGCCCACGTGCCGGTCGAGGACCTGCCGCCGAACGAGGTGTGCGTCGCGTGGGTCGCGGCCCGGCGGTCGCCGCTCGTCTTCGAGTTCGCGGAACTGTTGCGTTCGGTATAACCGTATATCAGACTGACCGTATGACTCGCTGGGCTACGTTCGACTGTTTCGGCACGCTGGTGGACTGGCGGCACGGCATCGCGACCGGGATCGAGCTGCTGTTCCCCGGCCGGGGCGCGGAGCTGCTGGAGGTCTACAACCGGATCGAACCGCGGGTGCAGGCCGAGCAGCCGGTGCGGCGCTACCGGGAGGTGCTGGCGGAGTCGCTGCGGCGGACCGCGGCCGAAGCGGGCGTCGAGCTGGTGCCCGACGACGCGTCCGTGCTCGGGACCGGGCTGCCGTACTGGCCGGTGTTCCCCGACGTCCGGCCGGCGCTGACGGCGCTGCGCGAAGCCGGCTGGCGGCTCGCGCTGCTGACGAACTGCGACCGCGACCTCATCGGCGAGACCCAGCGTCGGCTCGTCGTGCCGATCGACGCGATCGTGACCGCCGAGGACGTCGGTTCGTACAAGCCCGGGCACGCGCACTTCTCGCGTTTCGCCGCGTCGTTCGAGGCCACGCGGGAGAACTGGGTCCACATCGCCCAGAGCCACTTCCACGACATGGTGCCGGCGCGGGAGCTGGACATCCGCCGGGTCTGGGTCAACCGGCACGCGGAGGCGCACGACCCGTCGATCGCCGACGCCGTGCTGCCCGGACTCGACGACCTGGTCGCGACGGTGGAGCGGGTGCACGCGTCCTGATGGTGCTGCAGACGACGAACACGCGCGACGCCCTGGTGGCGGAGGTGCGCCACCAGATCCTCAGCGGAGTCCTCGCCCCGGGGACGGCGCTGACGGAGCAGGGCCTGGCGACGACGTTCGGCGTGGCTCGGCCGACGGTGCGGTCGGCGTTGCAGGAGCTGGTCGCGCGGCACCTGGTGGAGCGGTCGGAGGGCCGGTCGCTGCGGGTGCCGGTGCTGACATCGTCCGATGTCCGGGACCTGTTCACGGTCCGGCTGCCCCTGGAGCTGACGGCGGTGCGGCTGATCGTCGGGCAGGGGCGTCCGCTGGACGGGGTGTCGACGGCGTTGTCGGCACTGGAGGCGCTGCCGCCGGGGGCGGGCTGGAGTGCGCGGGTGGAGGCGCACACGGCGTTCCACCTGGCGCTGGTGGATGCGGCGGGGAGCGTGCGGCTGAGCCGGATCTACCCGCCGCTGCAGGAGGAGATGCAGCTGTGCCTGGCCCGGCTGCGGGGATCGTACCCGGATCCGGCCGAGCTGGCGGTGGAGCACCGGCGGTTGCTGGAGGCGGTCGCGTCGGGGAACCCGGCGAGTGCGGAAGCGGAGATGCGCGACCACCTGGAGCGGGCGCGCCGGGGGTTGCTGGACCTCTGAGGCCGGGTGGCTTGGCGGGTGGGGCGGGCCGAGCCGGCAGGCGCGGGGTGCGGGTGGGCGACCGGCCGATGTCTGGGGTTGCAGCCGACCTGATCTTGCCGGGCCGGGCCGGGTGGCACCCGCCGCGATGCGCCACCCGGCGGCGCCGCTGGGCGCGGCAACGTCGACCGTGCCCAGCCGTCGACTGCTCCCAGCCCCGCCCCGCCCAGCCCGCGGCAGTCGGTCGCCGAGGCCGCGGTGCAGTCCCCTGGGCGGCTTGCGCTCGCCGCCATGCCCCACCCCGCGGCGCGGCCGACCGGAGCCCTTGGCGTCAGCAGCCTGCCGCGGAGCCGCCGTGCCTCGCTTCGGCGCGGTGGCCGGTGAACAAGCTCGCCCACAGCGCCGCCCAATGGCGTGCTGCCGGGCGGTGCTCGCGCGGCCGGCGGGCCGCCGGGGGCGGCCCCGCCCGGTACTCCATCTCCACCCGCACCCAGTCGTGGATCCAGTCGCCTCGCATGGTCGTTCCTCACCTCGTCCGCTGAGGAACCCCACGTTCGTCCTGAGGGGACCGCCGCCGCATCGGGTGATCGCGTGCTTCGGCGCCTCCCGGTCCCTTACCCGCGCAGCTCCGTCAGCGCGTCCAGGTGCCGGGGCTCCCAGCCCAGCTCGCGTCGGGCGCGGGCCGGCGTCACCTGCTGGTCCAGCGCGAACGCCTCCGCGATCGGGCCCATCCGCTCCACCGCCTCGGCGAGCGTCAGGCGAGCGATCGGACCTCCGGCCGCGAGCACCGCGACGATGTCCGCGAGCGGCACGTTCTGCCCGCTCACCCCCGCGTACACCGACTTCGCCGGCGCCCGCAAGGCCAGCGCGTACAGCTCGGCGATGTCCTCGACGTGGACCAGCGCCCAGTGGTTGGCGCCGTCGCCGATCAGGGGGACCGGCGCCGCGAAGAACGTCTCGATGAGCCCGCCGCCCGGACCGTAGACCAGGCCGGGCATCACCAGCACCGGGTGCCCGCCGTGGGACAGGACGCGCTCTTCGTTGGCCCGGCGCCACGCCGTGATCGCCGGTGGGTTCTGCGGGGCGTCCTCGTCCACGACGCCCGCCGTGTCGCCGTACACCCAGACCCCGCCCGTGTGCACGTACGGCCCGCGGTCGCCGAGACCGGACTGCAGTGCCTCCGCCGCCGCGAGGTCGACCTCCGCCGTGTCGTCGCCGTAGTGCTGGCCGAGGTGGATCACGCCGTCGGCGGCCGCGGCGGCGGCGCGCAGGACGTCGGTGGCGGTCAGGTCGCCGGGCACCGGGGTCGCGCCCAGCTCGGTGAGCACCCGTGCCGAAGCGTCGCTGCGCGCCAGGGCGCTCACCTCGTGACCGTGCCGCCGGAGCGCCCGGACCGTCGGGCGGCCGACGTACCCGGAGCCGCCCGTCAGGAAGACCTTCATCGTGGGACCTTTCGTGGTCGTGGTGGTTCCCCTCCGACTCTCGGCGCTCGGCGACGCCGCGTCCAAGACCCTTTCCGCTCGCTGTGATACCCGCAGAGCATTACGCTGGGGGCCGTGCCCGCGACGACGTTCCTGTTCGTGCCCGGCGACCGTCCCGACCGCTTCGGCAAGGCCGCGGCGAGTGGCGCGGACGTCGTGATCCTCGATCTGGAGGACGCCGTCGCCCCGGCGGACAAGGACACCGCGCGCGCCCACGTCGGGACCTGGCTCCGGGACCACGAAGCGATGGTCCGGATCAACGCGCCGGGCACGCCCTGGTTCGACGCCGACGCCGCCCTCGTCACCGCCCGCGGGATCCCGGTGGTGGTCCCGAAGGCCGAGACGCCCGGGGTGCTCGCCGGGTTCCGCGAGGTCGTCGCCCTCGTCGAAACGGCGCGAGGCGTCGAACGCGCCGGGGATCTGGCCTCGGTCCCGTCGGTGAGGCGGCTGGCGTTCGGCAGCGTCGACCTGGCCGCGGAGCTCGGCGTCGCGCCCGAAGACCCGGAGCCATTCGCCTACGCGCGTTCGCGGCTGGTGATCGCGTCCGCGGCCGCCGGGCTGGCGCCGCCGGTGGACGGCGTCACCACCGACCTACGCGACGACGAAGCCCTCGAGGCCGACGTCCGCTACGCGCGCCGCATGGGCTTCGGCGGCAAGCTGTGCGTCCACCCGCGCCAGATCGCGCCGGTCCGGACCGGCTTCGCGCCGACGGAGGCCGAGCGGGAGTGGGCCCGCCGGGTCCTCACGGCGGGGGCGTCGGCGTCCACTGTGGACGGCCGGATGGTGGACCGGCCGGTGCTCGCCCGCGCCCGGCGGATCCTGGGGGACTGAAACCGCCGGCTCGAGTCCGCGACGTCGAGAGCTGCTTCCAGCACTCGACGCGTGCCACTAACCGGCGCCTCGCACCGCCGCCGGGTCGAAGCCGAACTCCGCCAGCACCGCGTCGGTGTGCTCGCCGAGCGCCGGCACCGGGTCCATCCGCGGCGCGCGGCCGGGGACCGTGATCGGCGGCAGCGTGGCCCGGATCGGCCCGCCCGGCGTCCGGACGTCCGCGAAGCGGTCGCGCGCCGTCAGCTGGGGGTGCGTCAGGACGTCGGGCAGCTCGCGGCGGCGTGCGTGCGCGATCCGGCCCTGACGCAGCCGGGCCTCCAGCTCGGTGCCGGTCAACCGCGCGAAGATCGCGTCGATCTCCCCCTCCAGGGCCGCGCGATGAGCGACGCGGGCGCTGCCGGTCGCGAACCGCTCGTCGGTGACCCACTCCGGGCGTTCGACGGCGTGCTCGCAGAACGCCGCCCACTCGCGCTCGTTCTGCACCGCCAGCACCAGCTCGGTCCCGTCACCCGCGGAGAACGTGCCGTAGGGCGCGATCGCCGGGTGGCTCGTGCCGGTCCGCGGCGGGGGTGTTCCGCCGTAGCCGGCGTAGTACAGCGGGAACCCCATCCACTCGACCAGCGAGTCGAACAGGCTGACCTCCAGCTCGGTGCCGTGCCCGGTGCGTTCGCGGTCGTAGAGCGCGGAGAGGATGCCGGAGAACGCGTACATCCCGGCCCCGATGTCCGCGGCCGGGATACCGCTCTTGGCCGGCTCGGTCTCGGAGCCGGTCACCGACACCAGCCCGGCTTCGGACTGGATCAGCAGGTCGTACGCCTTCGCGTCGCGGTAGGGGCCGCTCGAGCCGTAGCCCGACACCGAGCACGTGATCAGCCGCGGCCGCGTGGCGCGCAGGGCGGCGGCGCCGAGACCGAGCCGCTCCGCGACGCCGGGCGCGAAGTTCTGCACGAACACGTCGGCCCGGTCGAGCAACGCCGTCATGACCGGGCCCGCGGCCGCGCTCTTGAGGTCGAGCGCGACGCTCTCCTTGGACCGGTTCAGCCAGACGAAGTGGCTGGACTGGCCGTGGACGGTCTCGTCGTACGCTCGGGCGAAGTCGCCGCTGCCGGGCCGTTCGATCTTGAGCACCCGGGCCCCGAGATCGGCCAGGTGCCGGGTGGCCAGCGGCGCGGCGACCGCCTGTTCGCAGGACACGACCGTGACGCCGTCGAGGGGCAGGGAGCGCATGGCCGCATCCTGCCACCCCGGTTCCCGATCCGACCGAAAGCAGGCGGACACGGTCCGCCGCCGATCCGCACGAGGCAACTGTTTCCGCTGTGGCTGCCGTCGGATCGGGAACTGACGGCACAGTCAGACCGCGCGGGCGATGGCGATGTTCCCGGCCAGCCGCTCACCGGCCTCGTAGATCATGTACTCGCGGCCCTGGTACGTGCCGAAGCTCGGGGCCGCGGACCGGCCGTTGTCCGGGGCGCCGGCGAGCGGGGTGTGGAACGTCCCGAGGTGGTTCCGCTTCGAGAAGTCGTTGCCGACCTCGGTGATCATCAGCTTCCCGCCGTGCGCGATGTCGGTGTTGTAGACGACGTACGTGCTGTTGTTGCGGTAGAGCAGGTGCGGGCCGCCGATGTCGTTGGCGCCGACGTCGGTGTGGCGCACGAGCGGCGTCTGGGAGAACGTCCAGTTCAGCGCGTCGGGTGACCAGCCCCAGCCGATGTCGCGGTGGTTCGTGGTGTTGTTGAGCATGAAGACCATGACGTACCGGGCGTTCTGCGAGGGCAGGTCCTGGCGGAAGACGCGCGCGTAGGACGTCTCGGTGGTGCCGGCGGGCTGGAGCCGCGTCGACAGCACTTCCTTCTCGTAGGTGAAGTGGATGCCGTCGGCGGAGCTGGCCAGGCGCGTGACGGTGTTCTCGCCGTGGAAGTACAGGAAGATCCGGCCGGCGTCGTCGTTCCAGAGGGCGTGCGGCGACGAGACGTGGCTGACGGAGTACTCGCCGGGCCAGGAGTTCTTGATGATCGGGTTGCCCGCGTACTCGGTGAACTCCTCGTCGAGGGAGTTCGCGTAGGCCAGGCAGATCCCGCCCGGCGCGTCGTGCGGCGCGTAGTAGAGGTAGTACGCGCCGAGGGCGTCCGGGATGCGGCCCTTGGTGCCGCGGACGCAGGGGAAGATCAGCTCGCCGGTCGGGTTGTAGCGCAGCTTGCTCTTGACGAGAGCGAGCCGCTGGTAGCGGTAGTCCGGGAAGCCGGCGGGCGCGGCGGTGGCCACGGCCGGGATCATCGCGCCCGCGCCGAGCGCGGCGGCGCCGGCCAGCAGGCCGCGTCGGGTGAGGGTCATGACCGCTCCTTCGAGGTCTCGTGTCCGGCGACGGTGGCACGCGTCCGAAGGCGGGGTCAATGGAGTAATACGTATTAGTACGGTCGGGACAGGTTTACTGGAGTTTCGGGCAAAACGGTTGACGGCCCCTTCGGCCGGCCGCACCCTGAATCGGATCGGCTGACTCCGGGCGAGGTGGCGATGGGCAAGGTCCGGCAGGCCGACATCGCCCGCGTGGCCGGGGTTTCGCAGGCGACGGTGTCGGTGGTGCTGGGCGGCAACCGCACCGGGGTCCGGCTCTCGGAACGGACGCGGCTGCGGGTGCTGGAGGCCGCCGAACGGCTGGGGTACCTGCCCGATCCGGTGTCCTCGCGGCTGGCGTCCGCGGGCAACAACCTGCTGGGCGTGTACACGTTCACGCCGGCTTTCCCCGACATCGCCGACGCGTACTACCCGATCCTGGCGGGCGTCGAGGCGGAGGCGGCGGCGCTCGGCAAGGACCTGATCATGTTCACCGCGTCGAGTGCGGCACCGGACCGGATCCGCCGGACCCGGCTGGCCGACGGCTGCCTGTTCCTCGGCCGGCACGTCCCGGTCGACGCGATCGCCGACCTGCTGGCGGCGGGGTTCCCGATCGTCCACATCGGACGTCGCACCGAGCTGGGCGGCCGCATCCCGCACGTGGGCGCGGACTACGTGTCCGCCTCGGCCGAGGTGATCACGAGGCTGGCGCGGGCGGGCCACACGCGCGTGCGGTATCTGCGCGAGCCGGACGACGCGCCGTCGTCGGGCGATCGCGAACGCGGGGTGCGCGCGGCGGCGGCCGACGCGGGGATGGCGGTCGCGGTGACCCGCACGTCAGGCCCGGATCTCGACGCGACGGCGATCGCGCGGTGGCTCGACGACGGCGTGACGGCGCTCGTCGTGGAGGAGACCGACACGGGCGCGGTGTTCGAGGCGACCTGGCGGTCCCTCGGTGAGGCCGGCGTCTCGGTGCCGGGCGACGTTTCGCTGGCGGTCCTGGGCCGGCCGCCCGCCGGGACGGCGGGCCCGGTGATCAGCGGGTTCGAGGTGCCCCGGCGGGCGCTGGGCCGGGCGGCGGTGCGGCTGCTGGCGTCGCTGGTCGAGCCGGGGACGGGGGAGCCGTCCCCGCACCGGCTGCTGACGTGCCCACCGGTGGCGGGGGAGACGATCGCCTGACCGCGGGTTCCGAGTCAGAGGCAGCCGGCCAGGGCTTCCAGCAGCAGCGAGCCCCGCCGGTCCGTGTCCTCCGGCTGCAGCTCGCTCGTCGTGAACGAAAACCCCAGCTCCTCCTCCGGCCACGCCCCGTGCCGCCCGCCGCCGGCGCCCGAGTGGCCGAACGCCGTCTTCGCCGGCCCGTACGTACCCAGCGAGTCGGCCAGCTCGTAACCCAAGCCGAAGCGGACCGGGCGGTCGTTGATCGCGTCCGTCCCCGAGGACCACGTCGAGGTCGCCTCGGCGAGCACCGAAGGCGGGACCAGGCCCGCGCAGATCCGGTCGTAGAGCCGGGCCATCGCCGCCGCCGAGCCGGTCGCGCCGCCCGCGGCCAGCTCCGCCCGGCGGTACGCCGCCGAGTTGATCGTGTCCGGTTCCAGCAGCCCGTGGTACATCTTGTCCACGATCCGGCGCCGGGCGGGATCGTGCAGGAACGTGCTGATCCGGTAGTCCGGCGACCGCCTCAGCCACGCGACCCGGTGGTCCTCCGACGGCGGCGTGCCCAGGTGGATGTCGAAGCCGCCCAGGAGGGAGCGCACGACAGCTCCCGCGGACGTGCCGGTGACCCGGCGGATCAGCTCCGTGCACAGGTAGCCGTAGGTCGCCGCGTGATAGGCGACCCGCGACCCGGGCGTCCACAAGGGACGTTGCGAAGCCAGGGCGAGAGCGTTCGCGCGATTGTCCAGGAAGGACACTTCCGCTTCGACGTACGGCAGCCCGATCGTGTGGGACAGCACGTGCGCCACGTCCCCCGACGGGAACTCCGGCCAGTACCTCGACACCGGGGACGTGGGGTCGATCCGGAGCAGCGCCATCACCGTGGCCACCACGCCCTTGGTCCCGGAGAACAGCACCACGAGGGTGTCCCGCGTCCAGCCCGGCCCGCCCCACAGCTCGGCCAGCACCTCGCCCCGGCGCACGACGCTGAACGCCGCCCCGCCGCCGGTCCGGGCCAGTACCGACGCGAACGCGTCGCGCACCGGCTCGAACCCCGGCGCCACGGTGCCCTTCACAGGCGCGGCGTCGCGGCGAGCAACTCCCGCGTGTACGCGTGCGACGGCGCGCTCAGCACCGTCCGTACCGGCCCCTCCTCGACGATCGAGCCGCCCTGGAGCACGGCGATCCGGTCGGCGACCTCGCCGGCCAGCGCGATGTTGTGCGTCACGAACACCATCGCCATTCCCAGCTCGCGGCGCAGCTCGCCCAGCAGCTCGATGATCGTCGCCTGCACCGAGACGTCCAGCGCGGACGTCACCTCGTCGCACACCAGCACGTCCGGGGTGGTCACCAGCGCGCGGGCGATGGCGGCCCGTTGCCGCTCGCCGCCGCTGAGCTGGTCCGGCAGCCGGTCGGCCAGCGCCCGGCCGAGCCGGACCCGGTCGAGCACCTCACCGACCCGCGCGCGGCGTTCGGCACGCGACAGCGACGTCAGCCGCGTCAACGGCACCTCGATCGACTGGGCGACCGTCTTGCGCGGGTTGAGCGAGGAGAACGGGCTCTGGAACACGTACTGGATCCGGCGCCGCTGCTCGTCGGTCCGGTGCCGCGTGGCGGCCGCCAGCCCGGTGCCCGCCAGTGAAACCGTCCCGTCGTACGCGGAAGCCAGCCCCGCGATGCACTGCGACAGCGTCGTCTTCCCGGAACCGGATTCGCCGAGGAGCATCAGGCACTCGCCGCGTGCGACCGAGACGTCCACCTCGCGCAGCACCACGTTGTGTCCATACGAGACGGACACGCCGCGCGCCGCGAGGAGCGGATCGTCGGGAGGCGGCGGGGTGGAGGTGGCGTCCGGATCGGGTACGGCGTCCAGCAAGCGCCGCGTGTAGGCGTGCGACGGCGTCCGCAGCACGGACGCCGCCGGACCGCACTCGACGATCGAGCCGTGGTACATCACGGCGACCCGGTCGGCGATCTCGGAGACCACCGCGAGGTCGTGGGTGATGTACAGGGCGGCGACGCCGTGTTCCGCGGTCAGCGACCGGACCGTTTTCAGGACGAGGGACTGCGTGACGACGTCCAGCCCGGTCGTCGGCTCGTCCAGGACCACGACGGCCGGCCGGCACGCGAACGCCATCGCGATGCCGACGCGCTGCTGCTGCCCGCCGGAAAGCTGGTGCGGGTAGCGGCGGCGGTACGCCGGGTCCGACGGCAGCCCGACCTCCGCGAGCACCTCTCCGACGCGCTCGTCGACCGAGCCCGGGTGGCCGTGCGTCTGGAGGACCTCCGCGATCTGCAGCCCGATCCGCAGCGCCGGGTTGAGCGACAGCGCCGGGTCCTGCGGGATGTAGGCGACCGTGCTCCCGCGCAGCCGTCGCCGGCCCCCGGCGTCCAGCGCGAGGACGTCGGCGTCACCCACCGTGATCCGCCCGCCGGACACCGCGAGCCCGCGCCGGAAGTGGCCGAGCGCGGCCAGGCCGGCGGTGGTCTTGCCGGAGCCGGACTCGCCGACCAGTGCCAGGACTTCGCCCGGTGCGACGGCGAAGGAGACGTCGTCCAAGACGCACGCCCCGGCGACGGTGGACACCGTGAGCCCGGTGACCTCGAGAGCGGCGTTCATCGGCGGGCCTCCCGCTTCCGGCCGGCGGCGGCCGAGGCCAGCGCGTCGGCCACCAGGTTGGTTCCCACGGTCAGCGCGGCGATCGCCAGCACCGGCAACAGCACGCCCCAGGGCTGGACGACCAGCGCGATCCGGTTCTCGTTGATCATCAGGCCCCAGTCGGCCGACGGCGGCTGGATGCCCAGGCCGAGGAACGACAGCGAGGCGATGTACCCGATCGAGTAGGTCAGCCGCAGCCCGATCTCGACCATGAGCGGGCCGGTGATGTTCGGCAGGATCTCCCGCAGCAGGATCCGCGACCGCGGCACGGCGTACATCTCGGCGGCCCGGATGTAGTCCTGGCCGCGCACGGCGACGGTCGCCTGCCGGGCCACCCGCGCGGTCCGCGGCGCGTGCGTCAGCCCGATGACCAGCACGAGCAGCCAGCCCTCCGGCCCGATCACCGCGATCGCCAGCAGGGCGATCACCAGCTGCGGGAACGACAGCAGGACGTCGTTGCCGCGCATCAGCAGGCTGTCGAGCCGGCCGCCGCCGTACCCGGCGACCATGCCGAGCAGCGCGCCCAGCACGATCCCGAGCACGGTCGCGAGCACCGCGTAGAGCAGCAACGTCGTCCCGCCCGCGAGGAACCGCGTCAGCACGTCGCGGCCGAGGCCGTCGGTGCCGAAGACGCCGTCGTGCTTGAACGGCTTCCCGGCGAAGTCGGTCGTGGTGTGCCCGGTCAGCACCGGGCCGAGCCACGGCCCGAGCAGGGCGATCAGCACCACGACCAGGGTCAGCGCCGCCCCGATCTTGGCCTGCGGGAACGTCCAGGCGGTGCGGAAGAGCCCGCCCGGGCGCGCCGGCGGGGCGTCGGGGGTGGCGGTGCGGGGGAGTTCGACGGCGGTCATCGGCCTGCCTCCGTGCGCAGTTTCGGGTCGGCGAGGATGCCGACGACATCCGCGAGGAGGTTCACGACGATGTAGACGCCCGCGATGAGCAGCGTGATCGCCTGGACGACGGCGACGTCCCGCTTGCGGACCGCGTCGATCAGCGCCTGCCCGATCCCGGGGTAGCGGAACAGGAACTCGACGACCACGACCCCGCCGGCCAGCCACGCCAGCTGCAGCGCGACGACCTGCGCGACCGGGCCGATCGCGTGCGGCAACGCGTGCCGGACCAGGACCGTCCGTTCGCGCATGCCCTTGAGCCGGGCCATCTCGACGTACCCGCTGTCGAGGACCTCGTTCATGGTCGCCCGCATCATCCGCGTGATGTACGGCGTCACGACCAGCACGAGCGTGAGCACCGGCAGCACGAGCTGGGCCGGCTGGCGCCACACCGCCTCGCCGGGCGGGGTGATCGTCACCGACGGGAAGATCTTGAACACCGTCGTGGACAGCAGCACGACCAGCGCGACGCCGATGACGAACTCCGGCAGCGCGGCGATGACCAGGCTCACCCCGGAGATCGCCTGGTCGGTGGCCCGGTCGCGGCGGATCGCGCTCCACGTGCCGAGGCCCAGCCCGAGCGGGGTGGCGAGCACCGCGGCGACCACCAGCAGCACCAGCGACGCCGAGATCCGGTCGCCGATCAGGGCCGTCACCGGGCCCTGGGTGGACGTCGACGTCCCGAGGTCGCCGGTGAACAGCCCGCCGAGCCACTCGAGGTAGCGCTGCCACACCGGCAGGTCCAGGTGCAGCTGGTGCTGCAGCGCCGCGACGCGCTCGGGGGTGGCCTGCTGGCCGAGGATGGCCCGGGCGGGATCGCCGGGCAGCAGCAGCGTCGCGACGAAGACCAGCAGCGACACCACCCAGAGCACGAGGACGCTGACGAGCAGCCGGCGCAGGATCAGTCGGGTCATGTCACGCCTCCCCGCTCGTGCCGAGCCAGGCGGTGCGGAACTGGTAGCCGCTCAGCGAAACCCCGGTGCGGTCCGGGACGAGCCCGGCGACGTACTTCTGGTGGGCGTCGACCTGGTTGACGAACCCCCAGATGATCAGCCCGCCGCGTTCGTACTCGATCTTCTGAGCCCGTCGCAGCAGGTCCGCCCGGACCTTTGGGTCCACTGTGGACCCGGCGCGGGTGACGAGGTCGACGAACTCCGGGTCCTGCCAGTGCGTCTCGTTGTACGGCGACTTCGGCAACGAGCCGTTCGCGACCTGCGGCAGGTAGTTGCGGGTGTACCAGAAGTCCTGGGCGAAGTCCCAGGACAGGTAGTTCTCGCCGTAGAACGTCGTGGTGTCCAGCTTGCGGATCTTGACGGTGATGCCCGCCGCCTTGGCCTGCTGCTGGAACACCTGCGCCGCTTCGACCGCGCCCGCCTGGATCGGCGCGGTGACCAGCTCGACGTCCAAAGTGGAGTGCCCGGCTTCGGCGAGGAGCTGCTTCGCCCTGGTGATGTCCTGCTTGCGCTGGGGAAGTTCTTTCGCGTAAGCCGAGTCGAACGGCGCGTAGAGGTCGTTGCCGAGCCTGCCCTGTCCACTGAGGACCTGGTTGATCATCTGCTCCCGGTCGACGACCAGCCGCATGGCCTGGCGCACGCGGACGTCGTCGAACGGCGGCCGGTCGACCCGCATGGTGAACGGCAGCCACGTGCCGGTCTCGGCGGTGAGCACCTGGATCCGCGGGTCGCTGTTCAGGACGTCGACGAGGGCCACCGGCACCTGGTCGATGGCGTCCACCTGGGACGACAGCAGGGCGTTGATCCGGGCGTCGTCGTCGGCGAAGTTGATCAGCACCAGTTCGTCGAGGTAGGGCTGCCCGGGGTGCCAGTAGTGCTCGTTGCGGGTGAACGTGCTCTGCTGCCCGACGGCGAACGACCCGGCCTTGAACGGGCCGGTGCCGATCGGGCGCTTCAGGTCGAAGTCCGCCGGGACGATGCCGAGCGAGTACTGGCCGAGCAGGTCGTCGAAACCGGCGTTCGGCGTGCTCAGCCGGAACTCGACGGCCCGGTCGCCGCTCGGGGCCACCTCGGCCAGCATGGTCAGCCCGGCCGCGCCGCTCTTGGGGTCCTTCGGGTCCATGATCCGCTTGAAGGTGGCGACGACGTCGGCCGGCGTCACCGGGCGGCCGTCGTGGAACTTGACGCCGTCGCGCAGGACGGCGGTCCACGTCCGGGCGTCCGGCGACGCCGTCAGGGATCGGGCGACCAGGAACTCCAGCCGGTAGTCGTGGTCGCGGTGGAGCAGCGGCTCGTAGAGGTTGATGACCCGCGCGATGTCCGGGTTGGTCGCCGGGATGTGCGGGTCGAGCGTGTCGGACGCGCCGCCGCCGGTGACGCCGACGCGCAGCCGGCCGCCGGAGCGGGGCGGCCCGGTCGGCACCGGGGCGGCGTACGTCGCGCCGCAGCCGGCCGCCAGCACGGCGACACCGGTGGCGGCCAGGAACCTGCGCCGGGTGAGGGGACTGCATCGCTCTGCCATGGTGGGGACTTCCGGTGGGAGCGGGCGTTCGGGTCAGGCGATGGCGCGCCCCGCGTAGTCCGGGACCGGGTTGAGGTAGCCGCGCAGCCGCTCCGCGACGTCGGCGGGGAGCGGCGATGCTCTGCTCTCGGTGACGTGGATCGCCAGGATCTCCTCGGTGGCGACGAGGTCCCCGCCGACGCGCATCTCGTGGCAGAGCCGGACCTTCTTCCCGCCGACGTCTAGCACTCTCGTCGTGACGTCCAGTTCGGTGTCCGGGCCGACTTCCCGCAGGTAGCGGATGTGCGCCTCCACTGTGTACAGCGAGGAGCCGCTGTGCTCCGGGCCGAGGCCGACGGTGTGCATCAGGTGCGTCGTCGCGTCGCCGAAGACCAGGACGTAGTACGGCTCGGACAGGTGGCCGTTGTAGTCGATCCACTCCGGCCGGACGCGGTCGCGGTAGGACAGCTCAGCCATCGCGCGCCTCCTCGACCGCGCGCTGGATGGCGATGATCGCCCGGTCGCGTTCGGCGATGAGGTCGGCGATCGTGCGGTCCCCGGCTTCGTCTTCGCAGCCCTCGACCACGGCGTCGCGGAGTCCGGTGGTCAGCTCGGGGGCCTCGAGCCGGGTCCACGGCGACTTCAGCGACGGCCCGAAGTGGTCGAGCATGTGCGCCATGCCGCCCTCACCGCCCGCGAGGTGGAAGGTGAGCATCGGGCCCTGGACCGGCCAGCGCAGGCCGGGGCCGTCGGTGATGGCGGTGTCGATCTGCTCGACCGTGGCCTCGCCGTTCGCGACCATGTGCAGGGCCTCGCGCCAGAGCGCCTCCTGGAGCCGGTTGGCGATGAAGCCGGGGACCTCGCGGTCCATGGTGATCACGGTCTTGCCGACGCGCCGGTAGAAGTCCGCGGCGTGCTCGACCGCCCAGGCCTCGGTGCGTGCGCCGCCGACGACCTCGACCAGGGGGATGAGGTAGGGCGGGTTGAACGGGTGCCCGACGACGAGCCGTTCGGGCGTCGCGGCGTCCGCCTGCATCTCGGTCATGCCGTAGCCCGACGTCGAGGAGGCGATGACGATCCCGGGCGGGGTCGCGGCGTCGATCTCGGAGAGGAGCTTCTGCTTGAGCGGCAGGTCCTCGGGGGCGCTTTCCTGGACGAAGACGGCGTCGGCGACGGCCTCGGTGAGGGTCGGCGCGACGACGAGGTTGTCGCGGGTCGCGCCGTTCTTCAGGCCCAGTGAGGTGAGCGCGGGCCAGGCGGCGTCGACGAGCCGTTTCAGCTTCGCTTCGGCGTCCGGCGCCGGGTCCCAGGCGTGGACGCGGAAGCCCTGGGCGAGGAAGTGCGCGACCCAGCCGCCGCCGATGACGCCGGCGCCGACGCACGCGACGGTCTCAGGCATGCACGCGCTCTTTCAGACCGAGGATCTCGCGGGCGCGGGAAGCGCTTACCACGGTGGCGCCGAGGTCCTGCACGATCCCGACGGCGCGCTCGACGAGCTGCCCGTTGGTCGCCTTGACGCCCTTCGCGAGGTAGAGGTTGTCCTCCAGCCCCACCCGGACGTGGCCGCCGAGCAGCACGGACTGCGCGACCCACGGCATCTGGTCCCGGCCGATGGCGAACGACGCCCACTGCGCGTTGTCCGGCAGCAGCTTGACCATCGCCTGCAACAGCCCGGGGTCGACCGGCGCGCCGTAGGGGATGCCCATGCAGAGCTGGAAGAGCGGAGGAGCGTCGATCAGGCCCTCTTCGACCATCTTGGACGCGAACCACAGGTGCCCGGTGTCGAAGATCTCCAGCTCCGGCTTGACGCCCAGCTCCTGGATCCGCTTCGCACCGGCGCGCAGCATGTCCGGAGTGGACACGTAGAGCTGGCTGCCCTCGCCGAAGTTGAGGGAGCCGCAGTCGAGGGTGCAGATGTCCGGGAGCAGCTCTTCGACGTGGGGGAGCCGGTCCATGGCGTTCACGAGATCGGTGCCGTCGACGGGCTTGAGCGGGTCTCCCTGGTCGATGACCAGGTCGCCGCCCATGCCCGCGGTCAGGTTGACGACGACGTCCACATCGGACTCTTTCACCAGCCGCACGACTTCGCGGTAGAGCGCGACGTCCCGCGACGGCGACCCGGTCTCGGGATCCCGGACGTGGATGTGCACGACGGCGGCCCCGGCGTTCGCGGCCTCGACGGCGCTCGCGGCGATCTGCGCGGGCGTGACGGGCACGTGCGGGCTCCGGCCGACGGTGTCGCCGGCGCCGGTGAGGGCGCAGGTGACGATGACCTCGTGGTTCATCAGTCCCCTTTCACGATGGACCTCTCGATGAAGTCGTGCAGGTGTTCTCGCATGCTCTCGGCCGTGCTGCCCGGGCGGCCGGTCAGCACCTGGATGCCGAGGCCGTCGATCAGTGCCGTCAGGCGGGTGGTCGCGGCGACCGGGTCGGTCACCGAGAAGACGCCTTGCTCGCAGCCGGAGCGGATGGTCATCGCGATCGTGCGGTACCAGCGGTCGATGGAGTCGGTGTAGAGCGAGCGGAACGACGGGTCGAGCGCGACCTCGTTCCACACCTGCAGCCACACCGACCACTCGGCGCGCAGGACGCCGTCGGTCGGCAGCTGCAGCTCGACCAGGCGGCACAGCCGCTCGTGCGCGTCGGCGATCGAATGCAGCTCGGCGACCTGGCGGTCGAACGCGAGCTTCACGTTGCGCCGCAGCGCTTCGTTGAGGACCTCGGTCTTGCTCGGGAAGTGGTAGTGGATGGCCGCGGTGCTGGTGCCGCACGCCTCGGCGATGTCGGCGATGCGCACCTTGTGGTAGCCGCGTTCGGCGATCAGCGTCCACGCCGTCTCGAGGATGCGTCGGCGCGGCTCGGACTGGGCGAGGTGGTCGGGGTCGTCGCTCGCGAGGCGGGTGGCCGGCGCGGGCACCGCCGTGACGGTGACCGCGTCGTCGCTGCCGTTGAGCAGCCAGTTGACCGTGACGCCGCAGTGTTCGGCGACGCGGACCAGTTCGTGCGGCGAAAACCGGCGAGTGCCGTTCAGCGCCTTGGACAGTTTCGTTTCGTCGAGCCCGATCGCGGCGGCGAACTCCCGCTGGGCTCCCGGCATGGCCTTGACCAGACCGCGGACCCGGTCCCGCAGCTCCGCGGTTTCGTCCATGCCAGAAGACGGTAACCCCGCGTTGCGATAATCGCAATACTCCGCTCGGGACGATCGTGAAACGTTGTGGTTGAGCGGAGTTGCGACGCGCTTTGACTGACGAGTCAGTCGGCCACCGCCCTCGACGCGCATGATGCCGAAGAGGCGTCGCGAGTGCTGAACCAGCACCTGCGGCCGCTGCTCCGTGCCCGACGAGGCAACGCGGTTGCCCGATGTCGCCCAGGATTTCGCGACCGGCGCCGCAACTCCGCGGTTGAGCCCCAGCCGGGTCACGTCGCCGGAATGATGTTCTCCGTTGATCGGTTCCGTGGTGGAGGAGATCACCGGAGGGGGCACGAATGGAACGGACGACGTGTTGCGTCGTGGGCGGGGGCCCGGCGGGGATGATGCTCGGCCTGCTGCTGGCGCGGGCCGGGGTGGACGTCACCGTGCTGGAGAAGCACGATGACTTCCGGCACGACTTCCGAGGGGACACCGTCCATCCCGCCACCCTCGCCGTGCTCGACGAGCTGGGCTTGGGGGAGCGCTTCGCGGAACTGCCGCAGTCCAGGGTCACCGAGGTGCTCCTGCCGGACGCGCGCGGCGGGCTGCGGCGGATCGGCGACTTCGGGCAGCTGGGCCGGCTCGGTGTCCGGCACCCGTACGTGGCGATCGTCCCCCAGTGGGACCTGCTCGACCTGCTCGCCGAGGCCGGGCGTGCCGAGCCCACGTTCCACCTGCGGATGGGCACCGAGGCCACCTCGGCGATCCGGGAGCGCGGCCGGGTGGCCGGAGTCGCCTACCGCACCGCGGCCGGCGCCGTGGGCGAGATCCGGGCCGACCTCACGGTCGCCTGCGACGGACGGCGCTCCCGGCTGCGCGCGGCGTCCGGCCTACCGGTGACCGAGTTCGACATCCCGTTCGACACCTGGTGGTTCCGGCTCTCCCGCCGGAAGGAGGAACAGGACGGGGTGCTGACGCGGCGGGCCGGACGGGGGTGCTTCGCCGTGGTCATCCCGCGGGAGGACTACTTCCAAATCGGCTACGTCGCGGCGAAGGGCACGGACGGACAGCTGAGGGCACGCGGCATCGAGGCGTTCAGGCGCGAGGTGGCCGGACTGCTCCCGGAGTGTGCGGACCGTGTCGGTGAGCTGAGCTCGATGGACGACGTGAAGCACCTCGAGGTGAAGCTGAACCGGCTGCGCCGGTGGCACGTCGACGGGCTGTTGTGCATCGGCGACGCCGCGCACGCGATGTCGCCGGTGGGCGGGATGGGGATCAATCTGGCGGTCCAGGACGCGGTGGCCACCGCCGCCCTGCTGGCCGGGCCCCTCCGCGGCGGCACCGTGACCACGAAGGACCTCGCGCGGGTGCGAAGACGTCGCGCGCTGCCGACATTTCTGGTCCAGACTCTGCAGCGGATCATGCACACCGACCTCGCGGGCCCCATCCGGTCGGGCACGCAGGCCGGCCCGCCGGGGCCACTGATCACCGCGTTCCTGCGGTTCCCCGCCTTGCACGTCCTCCCCGTGTACCTCGTCGGCATGGGCTTCCGGCCGGAACGGGCACCGGCGTTCGCCCGTCGTGAGGCCGTTCCGGGCCGAGGTGCGCCGCGGAGCGTCCGCTGAGGCGCCCGCGAAGGTCCCACCAGGCGCGCAGCCAGCACGCCCGGCCATCCGGGTGATAGGAATGGCCGGTGACCGAACCGAACCTGATCGAAGCCGCCGCGGCCGAGGCCGTCACGCTGACCAGCGAGCTCATCCGCATCGACACGACCAACACCGGCGATCCCGACACGCTGGTCGGCGAGCGGGCCGCGGCCGAGTACGTCGCGGAGAAGCTGACCGACGCCGGCTACGAGATCACCTACGTCGAGTCGGGCGGGAAGAACCGGCACAACGTGATCGTCCGGCTCGAAGGCGCCGACCGGACGCGTGGCGGGCTGCTCATCCACGGCCACCTCGACGCCGTGCCCGCCGACCCGTCCGAGTGGTCGGTCCACCCCTTCTCCGGCGCGGTCCAGGACGACTACGTCTGGGGCCGCGGCGCGGTCGACATGAAGGACATGTGCGGGATGGCGCTCGCGCTGGCCCGCCACTACAAGATGAACAACGTCGTGCCCCCGCGTGACCTCGTCTTCGCCTTCCTCGCCGACGAAGAAGCGGGCGGCAAGTACGGTGCCCAGTGGCTCGTCGAGAACCGCCCCGAGCTGTTCGAAGGCGTCACCGAGGCGATCAGCGAGGTCGGCGGCTTCTCGATCACGCTCAAGGACGACGTCCGCGCGTACCTGATCGAGACGGCGGAGAAGGGCATCCGCTGGATGAAGCTGCGCGTGCGCGGCACCGCCGGGCACGGCTCGATGATCCACCGCGACAACGCCGTGACGAAGCTGGCCGACGCCGTCGCGAAGCTCGGCAACCACCGCTTCCCGCTCGTGCTGACCGACTCGGTGAAGGAGTTCCTCGCCGGCGTCACCGAGATCACCGGCTGGGACTTCCCCGAGGACGACCTCGAAGGCTCGGTCGCCAAGCTCGGGAACATCTCCCGGATGATCGGCGCGACGCTGCGCGACACCGCCAACCCGACCATGCTCACCGCGGGGTACAAGTCGAACGTCATCCCGTCGGTCGCCGAGGCGACGGTGGACTGCCGGATCCTGCCCGGCCGCCTCGAGGCGTTCAACCGCGAGCTCGACGAGCTGCTCGGGCCGGACATCGAGAAGGAGTGGATGGAGCTCCCGCCGGTCGAGACGACGTTCGACGGCGCCCTCGTCGACGCGATGACCGCCGCGGTGCTGGCCGAGGACCCGGGCGCGAGGACGTTGCCGTACATGCTGTCCGGCGGCACCGACGCGAAGTCGTTCCAGGACCTCGGGATCCGCAACTTCGGGTTCGCGCCGCTCAAGCTGCCGGCCGACCTCGACTTCTCGGCGCTGTTCCACGGCGTCGACGAGCGCGTCCCGGTCGAGGCGCTGAAGTTCGGCACCCGCGTGCTGGACCGGTTCCTGCGCACCAGCTGATGACCGCGTTCGCGCTCGCCGACGGCACGTCCCTGCAGGTGGTGCGCAGGGGCGACCCGGCCGCGCCGGTGACCGTGGTGTTCGTCCACGGCTACGCGCTCGACCAGCGCAGCTGGGGCCGGATCGCGCCGCTGGTGCCGGACGCGGCCGACGGGCCGGTGGCCGTGCTGACCTACGACCAGCGCGGCCACGGCGGGTCGGGGCGGGCGCGGCGCGGCACCGCGACCATGGCCCAGCTCGGCGACGACCTCGCCGAGCTGCTCGAGCGCGAAGTCCCCGAAGGACGCGTGGTGCTCGTGGGGCACGACATGGGCGGCCTGGCGATCATGTCGTTGTCGCAGCGCCACCCGGAGTTGTTCGCGGAGCGAGTGTGCGGGCTGGTGCTGCTCGCGACGTCGTCGGGGACGCTCGCCACCGAGGTCTCGGCGACGTGGCCGAACGCGCTGGGGAAGCTGGCCCGTGATCTCGAAGCGGTGCTCGGCTCGAAGCTCTTCGGCGTGGTCCGCGAGCGCACCAGCCGGGCGGTGAGCGCGGGCCTGCGGTGGTGGCTGTTCGGCGACGACCCGGACCCGGAGCTGGTCGAGCTGACCGTGAAGATGATCCGCGGCAACTGGCCGCACACGGTGTCGCTGTTCCGCCCGGCGCTGGACGCCTACGCGCGCGACTCGGCGTTGGCGCAGGTCGGCGGCCTGCCGGTGACGGCGATCGTGGGGGAGCGGGACCGGATCGTCCGCGCGTCCGACGTCGAGCAGTGGGCCGGCGGCCTCGACGAGGGGACGGCGGTGGTGCTGCCCGGCGTCGGGCACGTCGTGCCGCTGGAAGCCGCCGCGCAGGTGCTGCCGCGGGTCATCGCCATGGTCAACGCCAGTCACCGACAAGACGAGAGTTCTTGACAACTTCTCTTTTCAGCAGCGATGCTGGACCCATGTTCTCCGTGGCGGTGATCGAAGACGCGTCGGCGGCCGAGGTGTCACTGGACCCGGTCCGGGCCCGGCTGCTCGCCGAACTGGCCGAGCCGGCGTCCGCGACGATGCTGGCGGCGCGGGTCGACCTCCCGCGCCAGAAGGTCAACTACCACCTGCGCACGCTCGAAGCGCACGGCCTGGTGGAGCTGGTCGAAGAGCGGCGGAAGGGCAACGTCACCGAGCGGATGATGCGCGCGACGGCGTCGTCGTACGTCATCTCGCCGGCCGCGCTGGCCGCCGTCCAGCCCGACCCGGCCCAGTCGCCGGACCGGCTTTCGGCGCGCTGGCTGCTCGCCGTCGCCGGCCGGCTGGTGCGGGACGTCGGCCAGCTGATCACCGGCGGGGCGAAGGCCCAGCAGCGCGTCGCCACCTTCGCGCTCGACGGCGAGGTCCGGTTCGCCTCCGCGGCCGACCGCGCGGCGTTCGCCGAAGAGCTCGCGACCGCCGTCACGACCCTGGTCGGCAAGTACCACGACGAGACGGCCGAGAAGGGCCGTCCGCACCGGGTGGTCGTCGCCGTCCACCCGAGCATCCCGGAGGACCCTCGTGGGGCATGAGTTCGAGCTGACCGACGTCGCCGAGGTCGACGCGACGCCGGAGCAGGTGTGGGAGGCCATCGCCACCGGGCCGGGCATCGACTCGTGGTTCATGGGCCGCAACGAGGTCGAGGGCGGCACCGGCGGTGTCATCCGGGGCGCGTTCGGCGGCTACGAGCCCGAGTACCGGATCCGGGAGTGGGACCCGCTCGAGAAGCTCGTCTACGGCAGCGACCCGGCGCCCGACGGCCGGAAGATCGCCTACGAGTTCCTCATCGAGGGCCGCACCGGCGGCAGTTCAGTGGTCCGCTGCGTCACGAGCGGCTTCCTGCCCGGCGACGACTGGGAGGACGAGTTCGAGGCGATGACGACCGGTGGCGCGCTGTTCTTCCGCACCCTCGTCGAGTACGTCACGCACTTCGCCGGCCGGACCGCGGTGCCGGTCACGGCGTTCGGCCCGCCGGTGGGGGACTGGCTCACCGCCTGGGCTCAGCTGGGCACGGCACTGGGGCTGTCTTCCCGGCCTGCGGTCGGGGACCGGGTCTCCCTCGGCGGTGTCGTTTACGCGGCCAACGACCAGACGGTGGGGATCCGCACGGCGGACGCGATGCTCCGGTTCATGAAGGGCTTCCACGGCCCGATGGTCGCGTCCCACCACCTCTTCACCCCGGGAGCGGACGCCGAAGCGGAAGAGAAGTCCTGGACCGACTGGCTGAACCGCGTGTTCGGTTAGGTCGCCAGCGCGCCAGGGAGGCTCTCCGCGGTTTTCTTGCGGCGCAGCCAGACCCGGCGCGTGCCGTCGGCGTAGAGCCGCACGTTGCGCAGCTCCCAGCCCGCGAACTCCGCGTGGATGGAGAGCTGGATCGCCGCCGCACGCCGGGACACGCCCGGGGGGAGGTGCAGGCGGCGATACTCCCAATCCCCTTCGACCACCGCCTCGCTGACCGTCGTCATGGCTGGATCACCTGGGTCCCTTCTCCGGCCGCCGAGCCGACGATCACCCGGCCGCTGGTTTCGTCCACCCCGACCGAGTCCGGCTGGCGCACGGTGGGAAACCTGAACTTCTCGACGGGCTCGCCACCGCGGACGTCGAACCCGACCACTTCGTTGCGTCCGGTCAGCGTCACCCAGGCCAGGCTCCGCCGAGCGTCGTAGGCGATCCCGTACACGCCCCCGGGCACCGGGTAGCGCTGGCGCATGATGAGCGGCGAAGCCGAGAACGCGATCAGCGCACCCGCCCGCGCGTCCGTCACCAGCACCCGCCCGTACGAGTCCGCCACGGCGTTGGCGGCGCCGTCACCCGCGCGCAGGCCCTCGTTGACCTTCCCGGCGGCGACGTCGACCGAGAACACGGCCGTGCGCAGCCGGTCCAGCACCACGACACCCTTGCCGGTGTCGACGACGTCATCGGCGCTGTACAACTGCCCGCCGATGGTCCGCGCCGGACCCGTCACCGGCAGCAGCTGGATATCCTTCGCCGTCCCCATCGCGACCAGCCGGTCGGCGCCGTAAGCGATGCTCGACGCCGGCTGCCCACCCGTCTTCGTCTCGGTGAGCTTCCGGTCCGGCAACGTCAGCTGCTGCACCACACCTTGAGCCGGCTCCGCGATCTCGACCCGCCCCGGCGCCACGGACAGCTTCTCCGCCTTGCCGTATAACGGCATATTCACCGGGGGTGACGCGAGCGCGCCCAGATCGTAGAGCTGCAAAGACGGCGGTTGAGCGAGAGCGACGACGAGGGTCCCCTGGGCGACGGCGACGGCCGAGACGGCTCCGGTGGCGAGCACCTGACCGGCCGGCTTCACGGTCACGGCGGGGGAGACCGCCGGCTTCGCGGCCACGGGGTTCGCGACGATCTGCAGGTCGTCGCCGTCGGACTTGGCCGACGAGCAGCCCGAGAGCACCAGGGCACCGGCGAGCGGGATCGCGATCCACGACACGGCGGCGAACCGACGCACGTTGCTGCCTCCAGGTGTCCCTCGACGGGCGGTCTTCACCAGCATCCTCCACGATCGTCTTGCCGTCACGTGCATGTCACCCAACAGACACCTAGCGCGGCCAGCGCTCCGGGTAACCCACCTCGATCGCGCTGACGTCATCGAGCGCCGAGCGGATGGCCGGCGGGAGCGTGATGTCCTCCGCCGCGAGCGAACCGGTGAGCTGACCGGTGTCCCGGGCCCCCACGACCGGGGCCACGACGCCGGGCCGGTCGCGGACCCAGGCCAGCGCGACGGCCAGCGGCGACGTGCCCAGCCCGTCGGCCGCGGTGGCCACCGCCTGCACGATCCGGGCGGCGCGGTCGGTGCGGTGGTGCTCGACGTAGCCGGCGTACGCGCTGTTCGCGCCGCGTGAGTCGGCGGGCGTGCCGGTGCGGTACTTGCCGGTCAGCACGCCGCGGCCCAGGGGCGCCCAGGGCAGCAGCCCGATGCCGTGGTGCTCGGCGGCCGGGACGACCTCGCGGTCCACCCCGCGCTCCAGCAGCGAGTACTCGACCTGGGTGGAGACGATCGGCGCGACCGCGGCGGCGCCGGCGGCGGCCGTCGCGAGCTGCCAGCCCGCGTAGTTCGAGACGCCGATGTAGCGGACCTTGCCGCTGGTCACGGCGTACTCGAGGGCGGCGAGGGTCTCGGCGATCGGCACGCAGGTGTCCCAGGCGTGCAGCTGCCACAGGTCGATGTGGTCGGTGCCGAGCCGCTTGAGCGAGCCGTCGAGCGCGGTGAGCAGGGCGCCGCGGGAGGCGCCGCCGCCGAACGGGCCCTCGGTGCGCCGGGCGACCGCCTTGGTCGCGAGGACGACGTCGTCGCGGGGCACGAGGTCGCCGAGCAGCGAGCCGAGCACCCGCTCGCTCTCACCTTCGCCGTAGATGTCGGCCGTGTCGACCAGGGTGCCGCCGGCGTCCACGAAGGCGACCAGCTGGCTGGCGGCTTCTTCCGCGTCGGTGTCGCCACCCCAGGTCATGGTGCCGAGCGCCATCCGCGAGACGCGCAGTCCCGAGCGGCCGAGCAGTCGCTTTTCCACGACCGCCGAGCCTAGTGGGCGGTCCCTCCCGAACATGACCAAGGTGAGTCGTGTCGCCCACAAGGGCCCCCGTTAGGGTCTGGCCCCGTGCGACTCGGACTGAATCTCGGCTACTGGGGAGCGGGGAACGACCCCGCGAACCTGGCCCTGGCGAAACAAGCGGACAACCTGGGTTACGCCGTCGTGTGGGCCGCGGAGGCGTACGGCTCGGACGCCGTCACCGTGCTGACCTGGATCGCGGCGCGGACGTCGCGGATCGACGTCGGTGCCGCCGTGCTGCAGATCCCGGCCCGGACCCCGGCGATGACCGCGATGACCGCCGCGACCCTCGACACGCTCTCGGGCGGCCGGTTCCGGCTGGGGCTCGGCGTGTCCGGCCCGCAGGTGTCCGAGGGCTGGCACGGCGTGCGGTTCGCCTCGCCGCTGGGCCGCACCCGCGAGTACGCCTCGATCGTGCGTTCGGCGCTGCGGCGGGAGCGGGTGCGGTTCGAGGGCGAGCACTTCACGCTGCCGCTGCCGGACGGCCCCGGCAAGGCGCTGCGGCTGACCGTCCGGCCCGCCCGCAAGCACATCCCGCTCTACCTGGCCGCGACCGGACCGAAGAACCTGGAGCTGACCGGCGAGATCGCCGACGGGTGGCTGCCGGTGTTCTTCTCGCCGGCGCACGCGGGGGAGCAGCTGGCGCAGGTGCGGGCGGGTGCCGAGCGCGCCGGCCGCACCTTGGACGGCTTCGACGTCGTCCCGACCGTGCCGTTCGTGCCCGGTGACGACTGGCGGGCCTGCGCGGACGCCGTCCGCGGTTATGCGGCGCTCTACCTGGGCGGGATGGGCAGCAAGGACAAGAACTTCTACAACCAGCTGGCCACGCGGATGGGCTTCGAAGCCGAAGCCGCGGAAGTGCAGGAGAAGTACCTGGCCGGCGACCGGGTGGGGGCGATGGCGGCGGTGCCGCTGGAGTTCCTCGACGCGACGTCGCTGCTGGGCCCGAAGGAACGGATAGCGGAGAAGATGACCCAATTCGCCGAGGCCGGCGTGACGACCCTGTCGGTGTCGCCGTTGACCCCCGACCCGGCCGCCGCGCTGACCACCGCCGTCGAAGCGCTCGAGAAGGCGGGGGTGGCCTGACGTGGGCTGGTTCGAAGCACTCGTCCTGGGCCTGGTCCAGGGCCTGACGGAGTTCCTCCCGATCTCCTCGAGCGCGCACCTGCGGATCGTCGCGGCGCTCGTCGGCTGGGACGACCCGGGCGCGGCGTTCACCGCCGTCACCCAGATCGGCACCGAGCTGGCGGTGATCATCTACTTCGGCAAGAAGATCGGGAAGATCCTGCAGGCCTGGTTCTATTCGCTGTACAAGCCGGACTGGCGTCAGGACCCGGACGCCCGGCTGGGCTGGCTGATCATCGTCGGCTCGCTGCCGATCGTGGTGCTCGGCCTGCTGCTGCAGGACCAGATCGACAGCGCGTTCCGCGACCTGCGGATCACCGCCACGGTGCTCATCGTGTTCGGCCTGATCCTGCTCTACGCCGACCGCGTCGGGAAGCAGGAGCGGACGCTGGACCACCTGACCGCGCCGCACGGCCTCGCCTTCGGGTTCGCCCAGGCGCTGGCGCTGATCCCGGGTGTCTCCCGCTCGGGCGGCACGACGAGCGCGGGCCTGCTGCTGGGCTACACCCGCGCGGAGGCGGCCGAGTACTCGTTCCTGCTGGCGCTGCCCGCGGTGTTCGGGTCGGGCGTGTACAAGCTCAAGGACATCGGGTCGGGAGGGGTGCCGGCCCAGTGGGGTCCGACGATCCTGGCCACGCTGGTCGCGTTCGGCGTCGGCTACGCGGTGATCGCGTGGCTGATGGCCTACATCAAGAAGCGCAGCTTCGTGCCGTTCGTGATCTACCGGCTCGTGCTCGGCGTGCTGCTGTTCGTGCTGATCTTCACCGGGGCACTGGACCCCAACGCGGGTCCGGTCAGCCACTGAGCCGCCCGCGTGGGGACCGGATGATCGGTCCCCACGTAGGGTGGGCCTCGTGAGTACCGTCATTCTGCTCCGGCACGGCAAGTCGACGGCCAACGGCTCCGGCGTCCTGGCCGGGCGTTCCCCGAAGGTCAGCCTCGACGACACCGGCCGCGCCCAGGCCGAAAAGCTGGTCGGCCGCCTCGACGGCGTGCCGCTGGCGGAACTGGTCGTCTCGCCGATGCTGCGGTGCAAGCAGACGGTCGGGCCGCTGGCCACCGCCCGCGGGCTCGGGAAGACCGTCGAACCCGGGCTGTCCGAAGTGGACTACGGGGACTGGACCGGCAAGGAGCTCAAGCACCTGGCGAAAGAGCCGCTCTGGCGGGTCGTGCAGGCGCACGCCTCGGCCGCGGTCTTCCCCGGCGGCGAAGGGCTCGCGGCGATGCAGGCCCGCTCGGTGGCCGCCGTCCGCGCGCACGACCGCCGGATCGCCGCCGAGCACGGCGACCACGCCGTCTGGCTCCTGTGCAGCCACGGCGACGTGATCAAGTCCATCCTCGCCGACGCCCTCGGTCAGCACCTCGACGCGTTCCAGCGGATCGTCGTCGACCCCGCGTCGATCTCGGTCGTGCGCTACACCGAGACCCGGCCGTTCGTCATGCGGGTCAACGACCACAGCAGCGACCTGAGCGGGATCGTGCCGCCGGAACCGAAGCCGAAACGGGGCAAAAAGGCCGCCGGGAGCAGCGACGCCGTCGTGGGCGGTACCACCGGCCGGTGAGCTTGGCCACCTCCGGAAAGCGCTGACATCGGCACAGGCGGACCACGTAGGCTGGCGGGACCGAGTGTTGTACCCCCACCAGGAGCCTGCCCCGATGATTTCGCCGGACAACCCGTTCGCCGCACCCAGCGAACTGCCCTACGCCCTCCCGCCCTTCGACCGGATCGCCGACGAGCACTACCGGCCCGCGTTCGAGGCGGGCCTGGCCGAGCACGCGGCGGAGATCGACGAGATCGCGACGCAGGACGCCGAGCCGACGTTCGAGAACACCGTCGTGGCCCTCGAACGCGCGGGCGAGCTGCTGGGCCGCGTCGCGAGCGTGTTCTACAACCTGTCCGGCTCAAACAGCACGGACGAGATCCAGGCCATCCAGGCGGAGTTCGCGCCCAAGCTGGCCGCCCACCACGACGCCATCCACCTGAACCCGAAGCTGTTCGCCCGCATCGACACCCTCCACGCACGGCGCGAAGAACTCGGCCTGGACGAGGAGTCGCGGCGGCTGCTGGAGCGGCGCCACCTCGACTTCAGCCGCGCGGGCGCCGGGCTCGGCGAAACCGAACAGGCCCGCCTGCGGGAGCTGAACGCGCAGCTGTCCACGCTGCAGACGAAGTTCCAGCAGAACCTGCTCAAGGACACCAACGAGCTGGCCGTCGTCATCGAAGACCGCGCCGAGCTGGCCGGTTTCGGCGACGGCGCGATCGCCACCGCGGCCGAAGCGGCGGCGGCCCGCGGTGAGGACGGCAAGTACGTCATCCCCCTGACGCTGCCGACGAGCCAGGCCTCGCCGCTGGAGACGTTGCGCGACCGCGAGATCCGCGCCCGGATCCACACCGCGTCGATGGCGCGGGGCAACCGCGGCAACGACTTCGACAACAACACCCTCGTCGCCGAGATCGCGCACCTGCGGGCCGAACGCGCCGCGCTGCTCGGCTACCCGAACCACGCGGCGTACGTCATCGCCGACGAAACGGCGAAAACCGCCGAAGCCGCCGCCGGGCTGCTGGAGCGGCTCGCGCCCGCCGCGGTCGCGAACGCCCGCACCGAAGCCGCCGAACTGCAGCAGCTGCTCGAAGCCGACGTGCCCGGCGCGACGCTGCGCCCGTCGGACTGGCCGTACTACGCCGCGCAGGTCCGCCGCGAGCGCTTCGACGTCGACACCGAAGCCCTGCGCCCGTACTTCGAAGCCGACCGCGTGTACCTCGACGGCGTCTTCTTCGCCGCCACCAAGCTCTACGGCCTCACCTTCACCGAGCGCACCGACCTCCCGAAGTACCACCCGGAGGTCCGGACCTTCGAGGTGTTCGACGCCGACGGCAGCCCGCTCGGCCTGTTCCTGCTCGACCTGTACACCCGCGACGCCAAGCGCGGCGGCGCGTGGATGAACACCTTCGTCGACCAGTCGGAACTGCTGGAACGCAAGACCGTCGTCGTCAACGTGCTCAACGTCGGCCGCCCGCCGGCGGGGGAGCCGACCCTGCTCACCTTCGACGAGGTCGTGACCGCCTTCCACGAGTTCGGCCACGCGCTCCACGCCCTGGTCTCCTCGGTCCGCTACCCGACGTTCTCCGGCACCAACGTGCCCCGCGACTTCGTCGAGTACCCCTCCCAGGTCAACGAGATGTGGATGCTGTGGCCGGAAGTACTGGCCCACTACGCCAAGCACCACGAGACGGGGGAGGCGCTGCCCCAGGAGCAGGTCGACAAGCTCCTCGCCGCCCAGCAGTACGGCGAAGGCTTCTCCACCACCGAGTACCTGGCCGCGTCCCTGCTCGACCAGGCCTGGCACCGCCTCGGCGTCGACGACCGCGTCGAAGAGGTCCAGCGCTTCGAGACCGACGCCCTCGTCAAGGCCGGCGTGGCCGTCGAAGCCATCCCGCCGCGCTACCGCACGACCTACTTCGCCCACATCTTCAGCGGCGGCTACAGCGCCGGGTACTACTCCTACATCTGGAGCGAAGTCCTCGACGCCGACACCGTCCAGTGGTTCCGGGAGAGCGGGGGACTCACCCGCGACAACGGCGACCACTTCCGCCGCACCCTGCTGGGCAGGGGAGGGAGCATCGACCCCATGGACGCGTTCCGGGCCTTCCGCGGCCGCGACCCCGAGATCGACCCGCTCCTGGCGCGCCGCGGCCTCAACGGAGTCTGAGCACTCCCCTCCTCAAAGTGTATAACGACCTATACCGCGGGGCTGGTTTCGAGAAACCAGCCCCGCGGTTGTTCGTGCACGCCCAAAAACCCCGCTGCGGAACAAGAACCTCTCAGGCGATCAGGCTGAGCCAGGCGTCCGCGAGTGCGGCGTGCCCGGCCGGTGTGAGGTGCACTCCGTCCGCGGACCAGCGTTCCGCGCCGGTTTTCGCGGCGAGTTCGGCGAACATCGCGTCGGCGGCGAGCAGTTCCGCGCCGTACGCTGTCGCGAGGTCGCGGACGGCCTGGATCTTCGGGTCGAGGCCGGCGCGCCATTCTTCGCGCACGGCGTCGTCGATGATCATGGTGTCGTCGACGCCGGCTTCGACGACACCTTCGACGGGTAGCAGGAACGGTTCGATGAGGATCAGGTCCGTGCCCGTGTCGGCGAGCGGGGCGAGGATGCGGTCGTAGCCGGTGGCGAACTCGTCGGTGGAGACTTTGCGGGCGTCGGGTTCGAACGTGTGCCGGCCGTTGTCGTTGACCCCGACGAGGACGGACACGAGGTCGGGGTGGGTGTCGAGGACGTCGGTGCGCCAGCGGGCTTCGAGGTCGGCGACCGTGTTGCCGAAGTGCCCGGCGTTGAGCCAGGTGATCGGCCGGTCGGGGTGGCTGAGGCTCCAGTAGCCCGCGGCGAGGGCGGTGTAGCTGGATCGGTCTTCGCCGTCGGGGCGCCAGAGGTCGGTGATCGAGTCGCCGGTGAAGAGCACGGTGCTGTGGGGTTCGAGGGTGATCGTCATGGGGTCGAGCTTGATGGGCGCGGCTGGCGGGGGACGCACAGCGGGCTGGCATCCCCCGCCGGGGCGTGTCAGGCGGTGGCAGTGCGCTCGT
Source organism: Amycolatopsis sp. NPDC005961 (assembly GCF_040629235.1). Taxonomy (NCBI): domain Bacteria; kingdom Bacillati; phylum Actinomycetota; class Actinomycetes; order Pseudonocardiales; family Pseudonocardiaceae; genus Amycolatopsis; species Amycolatopsis sp. NPDC005961. The sequence continues at coordinate 122,471 of NZ_JBEXVF010000021.1, forward strand.
GGGTGACGATGTGGTCGACGAAGCCGTAGGTGAGGGCTTCGTCGGCGTCGAACCAGCGGTCGCGGTCGGCGTCGGTGGTGATGCGTTCGATGGTCTGGCCGGTCTGGGCGGCGGTGATCTGGGCGATGCGGTGCTTCATCTTGCCGAAGACGGCGGCCTGGATGGCGATGTCGGTGGCGGCGCCGCCGATGCCGGCGGAGGGCTGGTGCATGACGATGCGGGTGTTGGGCAGGAGGTAGCGCTTTCCGGGGGTGCCCGAGGAGAGGAGGAACTGGCCCATGGAGGCGACGAAGCCGAGGCCCCAGGTGGAGACGTCGGGTTTGACGAGCTGCATGGTGTCGTAGATGGCCATGCCGGCGGTGACGGAGCCGCCGGGTGAGTTGATGTAGAAGGTGATGTCCTTCGCCGGGTCGTCGGCGGCGAGCAGGAGCAGCTGGGCGATGATCCGGTTGGCTACTTCGTCGGTGACTTCGGAGCCGAGGAAGACGATGCGGTCGCGCAGGAGCTGCTGGTAGACCGATTCGTCGGGGGCCTGGTTCGGGGTGTGCATGTCGGGTAGGGCGAGAAGGGTCATGGGGCGACGGTAGGGCGGTGGCTCCGGTGGGCGGGGCGGGTTTCGCTGTGGGCGTGTGGTGTTCGCGGGACGCGAAAAAGGGCCGCCGTCCGGTGTGGACGGCGGCCCTTTTCTTGTGCGGTGGCTCAGATGAGGCCGAGCTTCTGCACGGTGTCGCGCTCCTCGACGAGCTCGGCGACGGAGGCGTCGATGCGGGCGCGGGAGAAGTCGTCGATCTCGAGGCCCTGGACGATCTCGTACTTGCCGTCCTTGGCGGTGACCGGGAACGACGAGATGATGCCCTCGGCGACGCCGTAGGAGCCGTCGGAGACGACGCCGGCGGAGGTCCAGTCGCCTTCGGGGGTGCCGTTGACCCAGGTGTAGACGTGGTCGATGGCGGCGGAGGCCGCGGAGGCGGCGGAGGAGAGGCCGCGGGCTTCGATGATGGCGGCGCCGCGCTTGGCGACGGTGGGGATGAAGTCGCTCTCGAGCCAGGCCTGGTCGACCTCGACGGGCTTGCCGCCGACCTCGGCGTGCTGGACCGAGGGGTACTGAGTGGCCGAGTGGTTGCCCCAGATGGCGAGCTTCTTGAGCTCGGTGACCGGGACGCCGAGCTTCTTGGAGAGCTGGGCGAGCGCGCGGTTGTGGTCGAGGCGGGTCATCGCGGTGAAGCGGTCGGCGGGCACGTCGGGGGCGTGCGACTGGGCGATGAGGGCGTTGGTGTTGGCGGGGTTGCCGACGACGAGGACCTTGATGTCGGAGGCGGCGCCGGCGTTGATGGCTTCGCCCTGGGGCTTGAAGATGCCGCCGTTGGCTTCGAGGAGGTCGCCGCGCTCCATGCCCTTGCTGCGGGGGCGGGCGCCGACGAGGAGGGCGATGTTGGTGCCTTCGAAGGCCTGCTTGGGGTCGTCGAAGATGTCGATGCCGGCGAGGAGCGGGAACGCGCCGTCGTCGAGCTCCATGGCGGTGCCCTCGGCCGCCTTGACCGCCTGCGGGATCTCGAGGAGCCGCAGCTTCACCGGGACGTCCTGGCCGAGGAGCTGACCGGACGCGATGCGGAAGAGCAGCGCGTAGCCGATCTGGCCGGCGGCGCCGGTGACGGTCACGTTGACAGGGGCTTGGGTCATTGCGGTTCTCCAGCTTGAGACGACTTTGGCTAGTGGTTGGAGCCTATCTCTCCTCGTGGTCGCGGGCCGGGTGCGTCCAGTCACTCTCGCTGGATCGATCAGGGGTCCGGTTGGTGCAGCTCGATCAGGTATCGGTGACGTTGGCGGCGAGGCGGTGCAGGAGGTCGGCGAGCTGGGTGATCTCGGTGTCGGACAGGCCTTTTCGCATGCGTTCGTCGTGGGCGATGGCGGCGGAGGCGAGGCGGAGGAAGAGCTGTTCGCCGTCGGGGGTGAGGGTGACGAGGTGGACTCGGCGGTTCTCCGGGTCGCGGCGGCGGGTGACGAGGCCGGCTGTTTCCATGCCGTTGAGGTGGTGGGTGAGGGTGGCGCCTTGGATGCCGACGGCGTCGGCGAGTTCGCGCTGGTTGGCGACGGGGCGGGTCTTGAGGGAGATGAGGATCTGCCAGACGGGCTGGGAGCCGCCGGCGGCGGCGAGGGCCTGGTCGAAGGCGCGGCCTGCCGTCTTGGCGGTGCGGGCGAGGACGACGCCGATGGGGGTGGTGGTGGGTGCTGGCACCGGGGTGACCCTACCGCAGAAGCAGAGAAGTCTAAGCGTTTGACATCGAACGGTTAGACTTCTAACGTTGGTCGCATCGAACCGGAAGGGGAAGTGCGATGAGCACCGAAGAGCAGGTCCGCGAGTTCGGCCGGGTCTGGGCCGCGGCGGAGGAGCGCGGGGACACCGAGGTCCTGGCCGGCCTGGCCGCCGACGGTTTCCGCCTGGTCGGCCCGCTCGGCTTCGTCCTGGACCGCGACCAGTGGCTGACGCGCTACAGCGGCGGCGACCTCGTCACGGAGAAGCTGGACTGGGACGAGGTCGAGGTCCGTGACTTCGGCACGACCGCCATCGCGATCGGCGTGCACGACCAGGTCGCGAAGCACCGGGGCAACCCGGTGAACGGGCGGTTCCGCGCCACGCACGTGCTGGTCCTCGGCGACGACCGCTGGCGCCTGGCGAGCATCCACCTGAGCCCGCTCGGTGGCCCGCCGCCGTTCGCAGCGGGCGGGGCCGCGCGATGAGCGTCGAACTGAACCACACGATCGTGTGCGTGACCGACCGGGAGAAGTCGGCGCAGTTCCTCGCCGGGATCCTGGGCCTGCGGACCGAGCCGGTCGCCGGGCCGTTCGTACCGATCCGGCTCGCGAACGGCGTCACGCTCGACTACCTGCGTGTGGATCGCGTGACGAGCCAGCACTACGCGTTCCTGGTCGGCGACGACGACTTCGACGCCGCGCTGGCGCGGCTCGAGGCGGCCGGCGTCGCCTACTGGGCCGACCCCTTCCACGAGCGGGCCGGTGAGGTCAACGACCTGAACGGCGGCCGCGGGGTCTACTTCGAGGACCCGGACGGCCACAACCTGGAACTGCTGACGAGGGGGTAGTCATGCGGGTGAGCATCGGGGTCACGGACTTCTCGTGGCCGGACAAGCTGACGGACGAACTGGCGACCATCGCCGTGGCGGCCGACGACGCCGGGCTGGACACGCTGTGGGTGGCCGACCACCTCCTGCAGGCCGACCCGCACAGCACGCCGGATTCGGCGATGCTCGAGGCGTACACGACGCTGGGGTTCCTGGCCGCGCGGACCGGCCGGATCGGGCTGGGCACGATGGTCTCGGCGGTGACGTTCCGGCCGCCCGCGCTCCTGATCAAGGCGGTCACGACGCTCGACGTCCTTTCCGGCGGGCGGGCGCGCTTCGGGATCGGCGCCGGGCACCACGACGGCGAGGCTCGGGCGATGGGTCTGCCGTTCCCGCCCGCGGGTGAGCGCTTCGAGCGGATGGAGGAGACCGTCCGGCTGGCGCTGCGGATGTGGGCGGGGGACGAGTCGGCGTTCGAAGGGGAGCACTACCGCCTGGACCGTCCGATCGGGATTCCGCGGCCGGTGCGGCGGCCGAAGGTGCTGATCGGCGGGGCGGGTGAGCGCAGGACGCTGCGGCTGGTCGCGCGCTACGCCGACGCGTGCAACGTGTTCGACATCCCGGACGGCGGGAAGACGGTGCGGCACAAGCTGTCCGTTCTGGCCCGCCACTGCGAGGACGTGGGGCGGCCGTACGGGGAGATCGAGAAGACGATCAGCACGCGGCTGTCGCCCGGTGAGTCCGCGGAGTCGTTCGCGCGGCGGTGTGCGGAGTTCGCGGCGTGGGGCATCGAGCACGCGGTCGTGATCACGGCGGGACCGTGGTCGGCGGCGGGGGTCGCGACGCTGGGGCGGGCCGCGGGCCTGCTGGCGGGGTGAAACGATCAAGCCCGGACGTCGCGGGGTGATCGCGGACGGCGGGCGGCGGTCCGGGGGCGCGAAATCGTTTTCCGGTCGTATTTCTTCGTGTTCGCGATAATGGCGGCCCGAAATTATCGGTATACCGCGTGGCGGGACGGCAACTGCGTGTTGCTCCGTTCAGCGGGGTTTCGGACCATGATCGATTCGCTACCATGGTCGACGCCCCCGTACCCAATTCGAATGTATTGGGAAGGATTCCGATGCTGTCTGCGGTCGTTGCTGCCGTAATGGCGCTGTCCTCTGTGGTCACCCCGCATTCGTGGAACACTCCTCCGCCGCCCGACAAAATCGTCATCGACGTCGTGAACGCCAATGGCACGGGTTGTCCGGCCGGCACGTCGGCGGTCGCGGTGTCGCAGGACAACACGGCCTTCACCGTGACCTACAGTGCCTATACGGCGCTGGTCGGGGTCGGTGCCGGCCCGCTGGACGCCCGGAAGAACTGCCAGATCGGCCTGCGGGTGCACGTTCCGCAGGGGTTCACCTACGGAATCGCGCAGGCGGACTACCGCGGATTCGCCCACCTGGAACGCGGCGCGACGGGTCTGGAAAGAGCGAACTACTATTTCCAGGGCAATTCCCCGACGGCCTACATCCAGCATCCGTTGACGGGCGCGTTCGAGGACGACTGGCATTTCACCGATTCGACAGAGGTCGGGGCCATCGTGTTCAAGCCGTGTGGTGAGGAACGCAATCTGAACATCAACACGGAATTGCGTGCCGCGGCCGGGACGTCGGATCCGAAGAAGACGACGAGCTACGTGACGATGGACTCGACCGACGGCAGCATCACGACGACGTACCACTTCGCGTGGCTGGTCTGCCCGTGATCGCGACACCGTGAGCAGCGGGGCGGCGCGGTGGCGAGCCGTGCCGCCCCGGCGGTCACTTCTTCGCGGGGGCGCGGGGATCGGTGGCCTGGACGTCGAAGACGCGGCCGAGGGAGACGAGGGCCTCGTCGAGGTGGCTGAGGCTGGAGAGGACGGCCCGGGTTTCGGCCTGCTCGATGCGGTCGGCGACCGGGGTGCCGTCGTCGCGCACGAGCGTGCCGGGTGTGGGGCCACCCGGCGCGTCGAGTGCTTTGCGCAGGACGTCGATGTTGGCCAGCAGCCGGTCGGTGAACTGGCGCAGGCGGTCGGCGCTGGCGCCGGTGAGCTGCCCGGGCTGGGCGCGGGCGGCGACGTGGCGGGCGCGGAAGGCGATGGTCTCCAGCGTGGTGAGCACGTGCCAGCCGTAGTCGCGGCGGGCGCTGCGCAGGTTGACCGGGTGGGTGAGCGGTTCGATGGTGGTGCGGACCTGTTCGACGGCGCGGTCGAGGTCGCGGGAGAGCTCGATGATGTTGACGTTCTCCTCGCCGGCGAGCAGGTCGCGGGCTCGCTCGAGGAATTCGGCCAGCTCGTCGAGCACGGCGGAGACGTCGTCGAGCATGACCGAGCGGGTGCGGACCGGGACGATGACGACGGCGGCGAGGATGCCTGCGGCGGCACCGACCGCGGTTTCGGCGACGCGGATCCAGAGCACTTCGAAGCTGAACGTGCCGAGCAGGCTGTAGAGCAGGCCGAGCATGCTGGTGATGAAGAACGCCATCACCACCTGGGAGACGCGGGCGGTGTAGACCATCCCGAACACGCAGACCAGGATCAGCGCGAGCGTGGCCGGGATGCTGCCGGCGACCAGCAGGGCCAGCAGGACGCCGCCGACGATGCCGATGAGGGTGCCGCCGAGGCGGCGGACGCCCTTGACGAAGGTGGCGCCGGCGCTGGAGGCGCCGATGAACACGACGAAGACCGTGAGGACGGCCCAGTACCAGCGCTGGTGCGAGACGAGCTCACCCCCGAGCACGGCGAGCCCGCCGCCGACGACGGCTTGGATGGCGCTGCGGGTCTGGTTGTCGTAGGCGAACTTCGGCGCCGGTTCGTCCTCGCCGTTGTCCTCGTTCTCGAGCGGGTCCGGAGCGGATTCGGGGGCGGCGGCGCGCTGGGCGCGGTCGTCGGCGAGCGCGAGTTCGGCGAGCGCCTTGCGGACGCCGTCGCCGGGAGCGGCGTGTTCGTCGATGCGGCTGCCTTCGACGAGCATGCGGCTGTACTCGCCGGTCTGGCTGATCAGCGGGAGCTCGCGCGGGTCGCGTTCCATGAGGGCGCGGAAGCGGGCGAGCCGGGCGATGAGGTCGTCGCGGACGTCGGTGGTGAGCTCGTCGGAGCAGGTGCGCTGGACGGTGATCGCGAGCCACTGGAGGGCGAGCTCCACCTCGATGGCGCGGCGGCGCAGGCGGTCGGCGGCCCGGGCGTCGACGACGTCGGGGGCGGCGTCCTCGATGAGGAGGACGCACTCGTGGAGCCGGGCCAGGGCGCTGCGCAGCTGCTTGCGGGTGCGTTCGCTGCCGCCCACGGCGAGGTGGGCCTCGGCGGCGCGGACGACGGCGGCGAGGCGGGCGCGGAAGGCGCGGCGCACGCGCAGGAACTCGGCTTCGGCGTTGTGGCGCAGCAGGACGAACCGGACGACGGCGTTGGCGAGCACGCCGACGCCGAGGGCGATCAGCAGCTGCGGGACCTGCGCGAGGTGGGCCTGCAGGAACATCGGGAAGAAGAACAGGAAGAAGCCGATCGAGCCGAGGGCGGTGCCGCGGGGGCCGAAGCGCTGGGCGTAGACGGCGACGAAGATCAGCAGGACGAACACGATGCTGTCCATCGGCGGCAGTGCGGAGCCGAGGCTGGCGACGGTGATGGACGCGGCGCCGGTGAGGAACGCGAGTACGAGGGTGACGGCCTGGCCGCCGGGTGCCGGGTCGTTGACGGTGAACGCCGTCATCATCGCGGCGATGGCGCCGACCAGCATCACGGTGAGCGGGAAGTGGGCGGGCAGCAACGCGGCCACGGCGAGGATGATGCCGAGGACCGCGGAGCCGGCCAGCCGCAGCCGGACCAGGCCGGGGTCGGCGGCCGCCAGCCGGTCGAGGGCGGCGGTGCGGAAGTGGTTCATCGGGCGAGCAGCTCCCACTGGGCGAGGGTGGCGCGGCGGCCGTGGGTGGCGGTGATCCGCAGCCGGTAGTGCGGGTGGGCGGCCGGGGTGGCGAGCGCGAAGGGCCGGGTCTGGCGGCGCCAGCGGAACAGCTCATCGTGGCGTTCGTCCAGTGTGGACCAGGTTTCGCCGTCGTCGGAGCCTTCGAGGACCCAGGCGCTGGGGTCGCCGCCGCGGGCGCCGGAGGTGAGCGTGTACAGCGTGACTTCGCGGGGCTCGCCGGTGACGGTGAACTCGATCGCCGGGGTGGCGCCGCGGAAGGTGACCTGGGTGCGGGTGGTGTCGTCGAAGAGCGCGTCGAGGTTCTTGGCGTCCTCACTGGTGGCGGTGCCGGTCAGGTCGGACACCGGTGCGGGGTGCTCGGCGGGGGGCGGCGGGGTGCCCCAGCCGGTCGGTTCGGTGGTGAGGTCGAAGACCAGTTCGGCGCCGCCGGCGAGGGTGGCGTGGGCGATGGTCGTGGCGTCGTGCGGTTCGCCGTCGACGGTGAGGCCGCGGACGTAGACGGTCTCGTCGGTGTTGCCGGGGGCGCGGATGACGAGTGTCCTGCCTTCGCCCAGGTGCACGGTCGCCTTCTCGAACAGCGGCGAGCCGATCGAGTAGCGCGGGCTGCCGACGGCGAGGGGGTAGAAGCCGAGGGCGCCGAACACCCACCACGCGGACATCTCGCCGTTGTCCTCGTCGCCGGGGTAGCCCTGGCCGAGCTCGCTGCCGAGGTAGAGGCGGCGGAGGACCTCGCGCACGACGCGCTGGGCCTTCGCGGGCGCGCCGGCGAGGTTGTAGATGTAGGGGATGTGGTGCGAGGGCTGGTTGGAGTGGCCGTACTGGCCCATGCGGACGTCGCGGGCTTCGGTCATCTCGTGGATGAGGCCGCCGTACGCGCCGGGGCGCCGCCCGGTCTCGGGGGTGGCGAAGAACTCGTCGAGCTTGGCTTCGAGACCGGCGTTGCCGCCGTGCAGCGCCGCGAGGCCCGGGCCGTCGTGCGGTGCGGTGAAGGCCGTGTTCCACGCGTTGGTCTCGACGAAGTCGCCGCCCCACGCGGCCGGGTCGTAGCCCTCGGGCGCGAACTTGCGGCTGCCGTCGCGGTTGCGGCCCTGGAAGAAGCCGATCTTCGGGTCGAAGTGGTGCACGTAGTGCTTCGCGCGCTCGCGGAAGTAGGCGGCGTAGTCGGCGTACATCCTCGCCCGCTGCCCGGAGCTCTCCCGGGAAAGCTCCGCGGAGAGGTTGGCGAGGCCGAAGTCGTTGATGCAGCCTTCGAGCGCCCACGAGAGTCCTTCGTGGACGGACGTCGGGGTGTAGCCGAGGAAGATCGACCGGTCGAGGCCCTTGCGGCCGACCGAGCGGTGCGGCGGGGTGACGGTGGCGTTCTTCAGCGCCGCGTCGTAGGCGGCCTCGACGTCGAAGTTGCGGACGCCCTTGAGGTAGGCGTCGGCGAAGGCGACGTCGGAGCTGGTGCCGGTCATCAGGTCCGCGTAGCCGGGCGAGGACCAGCGGGAGATCCAGCCGCCTTCGCGGTACTGCTGGACGAACCCGTCGACCATCCGGCCGCAGTGCGCCGGGGTGAGCAGCGCGTACGCGGGCCAGGTGGTGCGGTAGGTGTCCCAGAAGCCGTTGTTGACGTACAGCTCGCCGTCGACGACCTTCGCGCCGGTGCGCCGGCGGGTGCTCGGCCACCGCCGGGGCACCACCGGGCTGGCGTGCCGGATGCCCTTCTCGGTGTTCTCGTGCGCGACGGTCGGGTACAGGAACAGCCGGTACAGGTTCGAGTAGAGCGTCGTCCGCTGGTCCTCGGTGGCGCCTTCGACCTCGACGCGGCCGAGCTGCTCCTGCCAGAGGGCGCGGGCCTGGTCGCGGACCTGCTCGAACGTCGTCCCGGCGGGGATCTCCAGCTCGAGGTTGCGCTTGGCCTGCGCGAGGCTGATCAGCGACGTCGCGATCCGCAGCGTCGCGTCGGGACCGTCGAACTCGAAGTAGCCCGAGACGCGCCGCCACGGCGGGACCCGGACCTTGGCGCCGCGGGTGGCCGGGGCGTCGGTCACCCCGTAGAAGAACATCCGGCGCGCGCCGGCGGACAGGCGGCTGCGGACCCGGGTGTAGCCGGTGATCACGCCGGTGTCGGCGTTCAGGCGGAGCCGGCCGCGGTTGGCGACGTTGTCGAACAGCAGCCAGCCGTGCTTGTCGGGGAACGTGAACCGCAGGATCGCGGCGTGGGACGTCGGCGCGAGGTCGGCGGTCATGCCGTTGGCGAACCGGACGCCGTAGTGGTGCGGCGAGTCGGTCTCGTCCTCGTGGGAGAAGGCCAGGGCGCGCTTGCGGCGGTGGCGCTCGACCGGGCCGGTGCCGGGCATGACGTGGAAGGTGTGCCGGTCGCCCATCCACGGGCTGGGCTGGTGGCTCAGCGCCAGCGCCTGCAGCGCCGGGCGGTTTTCGGCGTCGTTGTGGCGGTGGTAGGAGTAGATCCAGTTGGTGACGCCGGCGTCGGTGACCGGGGTCCAGAAGTTGAACCCGTGCGGCACCGCCGTCGCGGGGAAGTTGTTGCCGCGGGAGAAGTCGCCGCTGGAGTGCGTGCCGCGGGTGGTGCGGACGAAGTCGACCGGGTCCCGGGACGGCTCGGGGCGTTCGGCGACGCGGACGTCGTCGATCCACCCGGTGATCTCCTCGCCGGGCGACGCCGTCCGCAGCACGACGCGGCTGATCCGGCGGCCCGCGAACGCCCCGAGCGGGCGCCGGACGAGGTTCCACTGGTCCACCCACAGCGTCTTGTCGTCCACCGGGTCGAAGCCGGCGGTAGTGCCGTCGGCGAACTCGACGTCGAGGGCGACCCGGGTGGCGTGGTAGGCCGGGATCTCCCCGTCGGACCGGGGGAAGACCACATAGGACAGCTCGGTGTGCCCGGTGACCGGGACATCGAGGTCGAACAGGACACTGCGCGGGCGGTCGGTATAGCGCAGGGCCTTGGCCCCGGTGAAGCCGACGCCGGTCTTGGCCGTGGGGGAGCGGTCCGGGCCGCTGTCGACCGTCAGGGCGGAGTCCACCGGCTGCGGGTCACCGGTTTCGAAAGACGAGAAGAACACGGCGTCGGACATGCGCACACCGTATCGGCCGAACGGCGTAGCGTGTGCTCGACGCGGGGGGAGGTGCCCGGTGAGCACGCACACCGTCCGGCACGAGGGTGCCGAGCTGCGCTACGAGCTGCGGGGTGACGGCCCGCTCCTGCTGCTGATCGCCGGCCGCGGCGGCTACCGCGCCCGCTACACCGAGCTCGCGTCGCGGCTCGCCGGCACGCACACGGTCCTCACCTACGACCGGCGCGGCCCGGGCAGCGACTTCGACATGGGCCAGCAGGCACGCGACGCGGCCGCCGTCATCCGCGCCGCCCGCCCGGCGCGTCCCCGGGCGGCGGTGTTCGGCCAGGGCGCGGGCGGCTCGGTCGCGTTCGAGCTCGCCGCCCAGGTCCCCGACGTCGTGACCGAGCTGGTGGTCCACGAAGCCCCGGCGATCACCCTGCTGCCGGACGCGCCCAAGTGGCTGGCGCTCGCCCGCCGGGTCCGGGCCACCCACGAGCAAGAGGGCCTCGGCTCGGCGCTGGCCCTGGCCGGCCTGTCCCCGGCCGACTTCCCGGATACCGCGGCCGCCGAGCTGTTCCTGACCCGCGAGTTCCCGGCGGTGGTCCTGCACACCCCCGACCTCGACACGGTCCGCCGCACGGGCATCCCGGTGGTCACGGCGGCGGGGGAGACCAGCCGCGACACATGCCTCGAGCAGTCGGCCCGGATCCAGGCGGAACACCTCGCGTGCCAGTACACGAAGTTCCCGGGTGGCCACCAGGGCTTCGAGTCCGACGCGGACGCCTTCGCCCCGGCGCTGGACACGACACTGGCCCGGCTCCGCCGCCTCTGACCGACCCTCCAGGTACGCGAACCGACTGTCTGGGCGGTGTTGCGCCGCCACCGTGAACGCAGGGAGGCCCTCCCCGCCGAACCGGCGAGGAGGGCCTCCGCTGAACCCCGGGACTAGATCTTCGCGCACTGCCCCGCGGACGGGCCGCGGACGGTGTTCGGCAGGTCGTAGTCCGTCGGCGCCGGCGAGTTGGCCGCGCAGGCCAGCGGGCCGCCGATGGTGCTCGACATCAGCACCGGCCCGTGGTTGCCGGTCAGCGCGACCGGGCCACCCACCTGGGTCAGCTCGATCGACACCGGCCCGGTCGCCCCGGTGATCGCCACCGGGCCGCCGACCTTCGTGCGGTTCAGCACGACCTGGGCGGCGCCGGTCGCCGCCAGCGGGCCCTTGATCTCACCGCCCCGGACCACCAGCGACGCGCCGGGAGCGACGGTCACCGGTCCCGACACCGTCGCGTCCTGCAGGCACACCGTCCCGCTCGACACGGTGAGCGGCCCGGAGGACGCGCCGGTGATCGTGCGAGTGCAGGAGGCGTCCGGCTTGCCCAGCAGCTCGAACTCGGCCAGCTGCGCCGGGGCGCCGGTGCTGGTCGCGGTGACTTCGAGCTTGTAGTAGGCGTAGTGCGCCGGGTTGGCGACCTTGAACGCGCGGGTCTGCTGCCGCCAGCTGAACGTCTGGTTCGCCTGCTGGTCGGCCACCGCCCAGGTCTTGCCGTCGTAGGAGCCCTTCAGCGTCCAGCTCTTCGGGTCGCCCGCACCGGTCTGGGACGTCAGCGTGTAGTGCGTGACGGCCTCGTCGGTGTTGTTGAGCTGGTACTGCAGGGCGCCGGTGACGGCGGCCTGGGTGCGCGAGGTGTTGTCGAGCAGCGCGTCCACGTTGGAGCCGTCCGAAGTGGACAGCGTGCCCTTGCCGGCGCCGGTCTCGTCGTGCAGTGGCGTCGGAACGGCGTTGTCCTTGGTGATGGACGTCGGCGCGTCGCTCGGGCCGGTACCCCACTTCGAGGGGTTCGGGCCCATGTCGAAGTCGATGACCCCGCCGCGGGCGATGACGTCCTGCGGCAGCGACGTCGAGGAGTACGCCTTGCCGTTGACCTTCACACCCTGGACGTACACGTTCTTCGCGTTGTTCTTCGGCGCGTTGATCACCAGGTTCTTGCCGCCGGCCAGGTGGATCGTGGCCTTCTTGAACAGCGGCGACCCGATCGCGTAGTTCGGGCTGCCCATCTGCAGCGGGTAGAAGCCCAGCGCGCTGAAGATGTACCACGCGGACATCTCGCCGTTGTCCTCGTCGCCGGCGTAGCCCTGGCCGATCTCGCTGCCGTTGTAGAGCCGCGACAGCGCTTCACGGACCTTCGCCTGGGTCTTCGACGGCTGACCCGCGTAGTCGTACATGTAGAGCAGGTGGTGCGCCGGCTGGTTGGAGTGGCCGTACTGGCCCATCCGCACGTCCCGCGCCTCCCGCATCTCGTGGATCACGCCCCCGTAGGAACCCGGGTAGTTGGCGGTCTCCTGGTCGGCGAAGAACTGGTCCAGCTTGTTCGCCAGGCCCGCCTGGCCGCCGTAGAGGTTGGCCAGGCCCTTGCCGTCCTGCGGCACGGTGAACGCCATGCCCCAGCCGTCGGTCTCGGTGTAGTCCCCGCCCCAGGAGCGCGGGTCGTACTGGTCCTTGGTCTTGGTGAACTTGCCGCTCGCGTCCTTGCCCTGGAAGAACCCGGTGCTCGGGTCGAACAGGTTCACGTACTGCTGGGCGCGGCTGGTGAAGTACTCGTAGTTCTCCTGGTACTCCGCCTTGCGCGGGTCGTTCGGCGCGGCTTCGTCGGCCAGCTTCTTCGACAGGTTGGCGATGCCGAAGTCGTTGACGTAGCCCTCGATCGCCCACGAGAAGCCCTCGCTGGCGGTGTTGGGCGTGTAGCCGAGGAAGATGCCCTGGTCCAGGCCCTTGCGGCCGACCGCCGAGTTCGGCGGGGTGACCGTCGCGTTCTTCAGCGCCGCGTCGTAGGCCGACTTCACGTCGAAGTTCTTGACGCCCTTGAGGTAGGCGTCGGCGAACGCGACGTCGGAGCTGGTGCCGGTCATCAGGTCCGCGTAGCCGGGGGAGGACCAGCGCGCGATCCAGCCGCCGTCGCGGTACTGCTGCACGAACCCGTCGACCATCTTTCCGGCCATGTCGGGTGTGAGCAGCGAGTACGCCGGCCACGTCGTGCGGTAGGTGTCCCAGAAGCCGTTGTTGACGTACATCTGGCCGTCGACCACCTTCGACCCGGTCTGGGTCGCGGTGTCCGCGCCGGTCTTGGGCGACACGGGGCTCGCGTACTTGTAAGCGGGCTTGTCGGCGGTGCCGGTGTTCTCGAACTGCGAGTTCGGGTAGAGGAACAGCCGGTAGAGGTTCGAGTAGAGCGTCGTGAGCTGGTCCTTCGACGCGCCCTCGACCTCGATCACCTTCAGCTGGTCGTCCCACGCCTTCTGCGCCGCGTCCCGCACGGTGTCGAAGGTCGCGGCCGGGGCGATCTCCTGGGCGAGGTTCTTCTTCGCCTGGTCGACGCTGATCAGCGACGTCGCGATCCGCATGTTCACGGTCTTGTCGGCGCCCGCGTCGAACCGCAGGTAGCCGGTGACGTTGTCGCGGCCCTGGCCGGTCAGCTTGCCCCCGGCGGTGACGGGCTTGTCGAACGTCGCGTAGACGAACATCCGGCCCGCGCCGGCGTACACGCCGGTCTCGGTGTAGCCCGAGAGCGTCCCGTTGGCCGGGTCGAGGGTGAGCCCCGCGGAGTTGTTGACGCTGTCGAAGATCAGGCTCGAGTCCGCGCCCGGGAACGAGAACTTCATCATCGCCGCGTGGTCGGTCGGCGCGATCTCGGTCTTGATCCCGTTCTCGAACTGGACGCCGTAGTAGTGCGCCCGCGCGACCTCGTCGCTGTGCTTGAACGGCAGCGCCCGCTTGTCGCGGTTGGCGTCGGGCACCCCCGCGGCCGCGGACGGCATCACCTGGAACGCCTGCCGGTCACCCATCCACGGGCTCGGCTCGTGGCTCACGCTGAACGCCTGCAGCTGCGGGAGGTTCTGCGCGTTGTTCTGGGTGCTGTAGTTGTAGAGCCAGCTGCCCGAGCCGGCGTCGGTGACCGGGGTCCAGAAGTTGAACCCGTGCGGCACCG
>NZ_JBEXVF010000022.1:0-134148 GCF_040629235.1 Amycolatopsis sp. NPDC005961
CGGCGCCCCGATCGGTGAGCAGCCGGATCGTGTACTCCATCGAGCCGCCGGTGGCGAGCATCGGGTCGAGCACCATGACCGGCCGGTCGGCGAGCGACTCGGGCAGCGATTCGAGGTACGGCGTCGGCTTGAGGGTTTCCTCGTCGCGCGCGAGGCCGACGAAGCCCATCTGCGCGTCCGGGATCAGCTTGTGCGCCTGGTCGGCCATGCCGAGGCCGGCCCGCAGCACCGGGACGAGCAGTGGCGGCTTGGCCAGCTTGTAGCCCTCGGTGCGCGCGACCGGCGTGTGGATCCGCTCGGTCTTGACCGGCACGTCGCGCGTGGCTTCGTAGACCAGCATGACGGTCAGCTCGTGCAGCGCGGCCCGGAACGCGGCGCTGTCGGTGCGCGCGTCGCGCATCGTGGAGAGGCGGGCCTTCGCGAGGGGGTGATCGACGACGTGCACATCCATGCGGGTCAATCTAGTCGTTTCGCGAAGCTCTTCACCCAGCCGCGCTGCCAGGGCGTTTCGACGGCGCGTTCGTGGTAGTGCGTTCTGGTCCAGGCGACGGCTTCGCCGGCCGGGACGCCGGAGAGGATCGCGAGGCAGGCCATCACCGTGCCGGTCCGCCCGGCGCCGCCGTAGCAGGCGACTTCGGCGGTTTCGACCTTGGCTCGTTCGTGCAGGGCCTTGATCTTTTCGCGGGCGTCTTGGGGGTTCGTCGGCAGCAGGAAGTCGGGCCAGGTCACCCATTCGTGCGGCCAGGTGATGCCCCCGCCGTGCTTGCGCCGCAGTCGGCTGGTGCCCAGGTAGAGCCCGAAGTCCGGCTCGGGTTCGTCGGGTCGCGGGCGGGCGAGACCTCGCCCCCTGACGCGGGTGCCGTCCGGAAACTCGACCATAGGGGTCAGTGTCCTCCTGAAGGTGGACACGGTGGGTGGTTTTCGCCGCTAAGCTCCGCCGGGTGAGCGAACTGACGCCCGACCAGATGCGGGCTTCCGACGCGGACCGCGAACGCGTCGCCCAGGTGCTGCACAACGCCCTCTCGGAAGGGCGGATCACGGTCAACGAGCTGGAAGAACGCCTTTCGACGGTGTACGCGGCGAAGACGGTCGGCGAGCTCAAACCCGTGACAGAGGACCTGCCGTCGACGTCGGGGGCGATCGAGCCGGCGACCACGCGGGCCCTGGGCTTCCCGGACCAGCGCATCGGCGGCCACCCGGGCAGCCCGGTGTCGATCGGCGTGATGTCCGGCGCGGTCCGCAAGGGCAGCTGGGTCCTGCCCCCGCAGCACACGAGCTTCGCCTTCTGGGGCGGCGCGGAAATCGACCTCCGCCAGGCCCGTTTCGCGGACCGGCAGTGCACGATCACGGCGGTCGCGATCATGGGCGGCATCACGATCACGGTCCCGGACGACATCAACGTGGACGTGACGGGCATCGGCTTCATGGGCGGGTTCGTGCTGGAGGACAAGTCGGGAGCGCCACCCGCACCCCCGACGGCCCCGACGGTGAAGATCAACGGGCTGGGCTTCTGGGGCGGGGTCGTCGTCTACCGGAAGCCGGCGAAGCGGTCGGAACCGCCGCAGATCGAAGGGGCTTAGAGCAGCCCGGCGAGGTCGATGTTCACCGTGAAAGGGTCGGTCACGGTGAACGGCCCGTCCTCCACGGCGACTGAGGTGTAGACCTTGGTGACCGGGTCGAGCACATACCGGAAGACCCGGACCTTCTCCAGGTCGTCGGTGTTTTCGATCCGCCAGAAGTGCTGGATGCCGCCGGCCGCGTATTCGCCCGGCTTGTCGATCCGGTCGGCCGTCACCGAACCGGGTGACATGAGTTCCACCACGAGCACGCAGTGCTCAGCTCTCAACACGAATTCGTCGGGCAGCGACGAGTCGTAGACGACGATGTCCGGCCGCCGGTTCAGCAGGGGTACGTCTCGCAGCCGCAGGTCGACATCGGTGGAGACTTCGAGACCCGGACCGCACGCCGCCTCGAGCGTGTTCGCGAGCCGACGGGCGAAGATCTGGTGCGAACGGCGAGGAGCCGGGTTCACGACGATGGCTCCATCAACGATTTCGATGCGGCGGCAGACCTCTTCCGGCAACGCTTCGTAATCGTCTGCACTCAATCCGGATGCCGACAGTAACATCCAGTCGGGTAGAGCGGTCATGCTCCCACCCCCGATCATCACCGCCAGATCGCAATCAGTCCGCAACTAGCCTAACGGAGGCTAGCGCTAGTTCGCGCAACTAGACGGTAACCCGCCGCCTAGACTCAGGCGCATGACAGCCACGACCAGCACGTCAGCGGCGCCGGCCACCCCGGCACCGCTGGTGGACGCGGCTCGCGATGACGCGAGCCTGCGCCGCTTCCTGCTCGGGCTGCCCGGTGTCGACCAGGTCGGCGTCGAGCAGCGCGCGGCGGGCCTCGGCACGCGCAGCATCAAGAAGGACGCCAAGCGGTGGGCCATCGACACCGCCATCTCCATGGTCGACCTGACCACGCTGGAGGGCGCCGACACCCACGGCAAGGTCCGGGCGCTCGCCGCGAAGGCCGTCCGTCCCGATCCCGAACGCCAGGACACCCCGCGCGTCGCCGCCGTCTGCGTGTACCCGGACATGGTCGCCACCGCCGTCGAGGCGCTGAAGGGCAGCGGCGTCCACGTCGCGTCCGTCGCGACCGGCTTCCCCGCGGGCCGCACGAGCCGGGAGATCAAGCTGGCCGACACCAAGATCGCCGTCGACGCCGGCGCACACGAAGTCGACATGGTGATCGACCGCGGCGCCTTCCTCGAAGGCCGCTACATGGACGTCTTCGAAGAGATCCAGGCGATCAAGGCCGCCTGCGGCGACGCCCACCTCAAGGTCATCCTCGAGACCGGCGAGCTGGCGACCTACGACAACGTGCGGCGCGCGTCGTGGCTGGCGCTGCTGGCGGGCGGCGACTTCATCAAGACCTCCACCGGCAAGGTCTCCCCCGCCGCGACGCTGCCGGTCACCCACATCATGCTGCAGGCCGTCCACGACTGGCACGCGCAGACGGGCCAGCTGCGCGGCGTCAAGCCCGCCGGCGGCATCCGGACCACGAAGGACGCGATCAAGTACCTCGTCGCCGTGCACGAGGTCGCCGGCGAGCAGTGGCTGGTCCCGGACCTGTTCCGCTTCGGCGCGTCCAGCCTGCTCAACGACCTGCTGCTGCAGCGCCGCACCCAGGTGGACGGCCACTACAGCGGCCCCGACTACGTGACGGTGGACTGATGCCTGTTTTCGAGTACGCACCGGCGCCGGAGTCGCGCGCCATCGCGAACCTGAAGGACCGCTACAAGCCGTTCATCAACGGCGAGTTCGTCGACGGCTCGGGTGAGCCGCTCAAGACGATCAACCCGGCCACCGAAGAGGTGCTGGCCGAGGTCGGCACCGCGTCGAAGTCCGATGTGGACACCGCGGTCAAGGCGGCGCGCAAGGCTTTTTCGACCTGGTCCAGGATGCCGGGCACCGAGCGCGCCAAGTACCTGTTCCGCATCGCGCGGCTGATCCAGGAGCGCTCGCGCGAGCTGGCGGTGCTGGAGAGCCTCGACAACGGCAAGCCGATCAAGGAGTCGCGCGACTCCGACATCCCGACGGCCGCGGCGCACTTCTTCTACCACGCCGGCTGGGCCGACAAGCTGGACTACGCGGGCTACGGACCGAACCCGAAGCCGCTGGGCGTCGCGGGCCAGATCATCCCGTGGAACTTCCCGCTGCTGATGCTGGCCTGGAAGATCGCGCCGGCACTGGCCACCGGCAACACGGTGGTCCTCAAGCCGGCCGAGACGACGCCGTTGACCGCGCTGGTGTTCGCCGACATCTGCCGACAGGCGGAGCTGCCACCGGGCGTCGTCAACATCCTGCCGGGCGCGGGCGACATCGGTGCGTCCATCGTGGAGCACCCGGGCATCGACAAGATCGCCTTCACCGGTTCGACCGAGGTCGGCAAGGCGATCCAGCGCGAGGTCGCGGGCACGCCGAAGAAGCTGACGCTGGAGCTGGGCGGCAAGGCCGCGAACATCGTGTTCGAGGACGCGCCGCTCGACCAGGCCATCGAAGGCATCGTCAACGGCATCTTCTTCAACCAGGGCCACGTCTGCTGCGCGGGCTCGCGGCTGCTGGTGCAGGAATCCATCGCCGAAGAGGTGCTGGAGAAGCTGCGCTACCGCGTCTCGACGCTGCGCGTCGGCGACCCACTGGACAAGAACACCGACGTCGGCGCGATCAACTCGGCCGAGCAGCTGGCGAAGATCCGCGGGCTCGTCGAGTCCGGTGACGCCGAAGGCGCGCAGCGCTGGACCAGCCCGTGCCCGATGCCGGACCGCGGGTTCTTCTTCGCCCCCACGGTGTTCGCGAACGTCCACCAGTCGATGCGGATCGCGCGCGAGGAGATCTTCGGGCCGGTGCTGTCGGTGCTGACGTTCCGCACACCGGACGAGGCCGTCGCGAAGGCGAACAACACGCCGTACGGGCTTTCGGCCGGAATCTGGACCGAAAAGGGCTCCCGGATCCTGTGGATGGCGAACCAGCTGCGCGCGGGCGTGGTCTGGGCCAACACCTTCAACCGCTTCGACCCCACCGCCCCCTTCGGCGGCTACCAGGAATCCGGCTTCGGGCGCGAAGGCGGCCGCACCGGGCTGGAGGCGTACCTGAATGTCTGATCGGATTTCCGTCGCGAAGACGTACAAGCTTTACGTGGGCGGCAAGTTCCCGCGTTCGGAGTCCGGCCGGGTGTACCCGGTGACGGACGCGAAGGGCAAGTTCCTGGCGAACGCGGCGCACGCGTCCCGCAAGGACGTCCGCGACGCGGTGGTGGCGGCCCGCAAGGCGTTCGGAGGCTGGGCCGCGGCGACGGCGTACAACCGCGGCCAGGTGCTGTACCGGGTGGCCGAGGTGCTGGAGGGCCGCCGCGACCAGTTCATCGCGGAGGTTTCGGCCTCGGAGGGACTTGCGCCGAAGAAGGCCGAGTCCATTGTGGACGCGGCGATCGACCGCTGGGTCTGGTACGCGGGCTGGACGGACAAGATCGCGTCGGTCCTGGGCTCGGCCAACCCGGTGGCGGGGCCGTACTTCTCGTTCACGGTCCCGGAGCCGACGGGCGTGGTGGGCATCCTCGCGCCGCAGGGGTCGTCCCTGCTGGGCCTGGTCGAGGTCCTGGCCCCGGTCCTGGCGACGGGCTCGACGGCGGTGGTGGTGTCGAGCGCGGAGAGGCCGTTGCCGGCGATCACGCTGTCGGAGGTCCTGGCGACATCGGACGTACCGGGCGGAGTGGCGAACATCCTGACGGGGCGGGCATCGGAGCTGGGCCCGTGGCTGGCGTCGCACGGTGACGTGAACGCGCTGGACCCGACGGGAGCGTCTCCGGAGGATCGCGTGGGGTTGGCGCGCGAAGCGGCGAACACGGTGAAGCGGGTACTGACGGTGCCCTCGGCAGAGCCGGACTGGACGGAGGCACCGGACTTGACCCGCCTGCGGAGGTACCTGGAGGCGAAGACGGTCTGGCACCCGCTGGGCGTCTGAGTTCACGAGCGGAGGCCACTGCCCGGGTTCGGGTGGTGGCCTCCGTCGCGTTCTCGCTCACGCCGATCACTAGTACAGTCAGTGCCAGGTACGGAGCGTGACGCATCGGGGAGGATGCCAGTGCCGGACGAAGAAGAATGGGCGTTCGAGGCGGAAATCGACCTCTGGGACGACGGCGAAACCCTAGTAAAACCGCAGGAAGACGAACCGGAGCCGGGTGGGCCAACGGGCCGCGACCCGGATCGGGTCGTGACGGTCGTCGTCTCCGACGAGGCCGCGATCTTGCACGTCAAGCTCGCCGTGGACTGGAAGAGCAAGGTAGACCCCCGCGCACTGGACACGAGCGTGCTGACCGCCGCCAACGCGGCAACCATCGATGCCATGCTGCGGCAGACCCGGGACGTTCAGGAGAACCCGCCCTCACCACTCCGGTCGGCTGCGGACGAAGCTCCCCTCACTGCCCATGACGTTCTCCGGCTCGGCGATGCCGTCATGGCCGAAGTCGACGAGATCTCGGCTCGCCTGGCCGTCGCCGATCGCCCGGTCGCCGCGACGAGTTCCGGCGGACACGTCTCGGGGACCGCCCAAAGCGGACGCTACGTCAGCCTGGACATCGATCCGACCTGGGCCTCGATAGCGAGGAACGCCGAGATCGAGGCCGAGCTGACCGAGGTGCTGAAGTCGCTCCACCGCGATTCGGTGCCGGACGCCCCGGGCCGCCACGTCGGCAAGGCCACGGCCGAACTCCTGAGCCTGGTCCACGATCCCGACCGGTTGATCCGTCGCGTCCAGGTCCACGGTTCGCCGGCATCGAAGGAAGGAGCCGAAGACCGATGAGTGACATCGAAGTGGCTTTGGAGGCCTTGCAGTCGGACGCGGCTGCCTGGGACGAAGCGGCCGGCGGCCTGGGCGAGGCGGGGGCAGTGGTCGCGCCACTCGGCCTGACGCCGGCCGATGTCATGAGCTTCGCGGCAGGCCGGGGTTTCCACTACCAGTACGGGCAGACCCTCGCGAAGCTCGAGGACTCCCTTCGCCGGGGCGCTCTCAACTTCCACCGGATATCGGACAGCCTTCATCGCGGCGCCGCGATGTACCGGGTCTCCGAAGAGGAACACCAGCAGAAGCTGCGCCGGGCCGGCGGGCGCTGACGGCGCGAGGGGAACCAGAACGATGACCAACGACGTGATCGACCAAGCGCTCGCCGGGTACGACAAGTTCAGGCAGCTCGTGGAGGACCTGTTCCGGCGAGTCCGAGAGACGCTGGATTGGATCCCGGAGGCTCTGGCCGAGGTGGTCAAGCCGATCCGGGACGGTCTCGCCTTCATCGGGGACAAGGTCGCCGAATTCATGCGTGCCCACGAGAAGTTCGAGCGGGACAAAGGCGACCCCGACAAGCTGCGGGCCTACGCCGCCGAGTGGGGGGACAAGTTCACGCAGCGGCTCGACACGGCGGCCGGCGCGGTGGACCCGGCATCGTTGAAAACCACGGTGTACTGGAGTGGTCCCGCGGCCCAGACCTACCAGATCGCTCTTTCCGGACAGCTCAAGAAGATCGATGCCGCCAAGGAACTCGGCAGGCAGATGCGTGACTCGCTCACCAACCTCGCCAATGCCGTCGAGACGTTCTGGCTGACCTACAACTCGATCATCTGGGGTCTGGTCGGGGCGACCGCGGCTGCCATCGTCAGTGCGGCAACCGTCGTCGGGCTGCCTGCCGCGCTCGGCATCCTCAGTGCGGAGATCGCGGCCGGCATCCCCGCGATATTCGCGATCATCAATGTGATCGACACGACGGTGGACACCATCCAGAACGAGCTGGTGGCGATCCATGACAAAGCCGACGACCTCGGCGAAGGCTGGCAGCAGACCGACACGAGCACCATGTCGCACCCGGGCGATTGGCGGACGGCCGGATGATCGGGCCCGCGCAGGTGAACAGCCCGATCTGGGTCCCGCCGAAGCTGGCCCACCGGATCCGCCGCCTCGGCTCCGTGCTCGGGGCCGTCACCTTGGCCGCCGCGTTGCTGGTCGGTATCGGCATGCCGGTGATCGGTCCGGTGCTCCCCACCGCGACCGGACCGGTGACCATGCTCACCACCAGCGCCGGCGTTTTCCTCGGGCTGTTCCTGGCGGTCTCCGGGGTGACCATGACCATGGCCCGCGGCTGGGTCTCGCTCGGCCGCCACGCCGGCGGGACGGGCTTCCTGTTCGACGCCCGCCCGGCGGCGACCGGAGCGATCGTCCTGGTCGCCGGTGCCGTGGGCTCGATCCTCTCCGCGCTGTTCTTCTTGACGAGCTACACCGCGAACATCACCTGGACCGGCGGCCCGCACGCGACCAACGTGCACCCGGTGACGCCGCCGATCGCGCTGTTTCTCCTGCTGCCCGTGCTCGCCGTCGGCTTGACACTGGTCAACCTCGTGGTCGGCTGGCCGCTGTTCCGCCCGTCCCAGCGGACCATCCAGCGGTACGCGCGCTAGCTCATCGTCACCGAGAAGTCGGTCAGCGTGAACCTCGCCTTGCCTCCGCCCGTCGAGCAGAACTCGATCCCGTAGCCGATCTGGTTCACCGTCGGGTTGGGTGGGATCAGGCCCTTGCCGATCGCCCAGGCGATCATCGCCTTCAGGTCCAAGCTGCCCGAGTACTGCGTCGCCCGTGAAACGAACGCCACGTACCCGTCGTCGTCCGCCCAGACGTCGTACGTCGACCCTCCCGCCGTGTACGTCGCCAGCTTGTCGCCGGACGGCTGCTGCTTCAGGTTCTCCGTCCACACCATCAGCTCGCTGACGCCCTTGCCGTCGCCGACTCCGTTCAGCCACAGGTCGTACGCCACGTCGTAGATGCCCACGCCCGGGCCGCGGCCCGCGAACGTCGTCCTGATCACCGAATAGTCGTTGAACGGTTTCCCTTTTTGTTCGTTGATGTCCTTGTGCACATTCGGATAGGTTTTCACCGACGTCGAGTCGGGCTGACTGGAATCGACGTACCAGTTGTCGTACGCGCACGCGCGCAGCGTTTCCGGGCCCGCTTCGTCCTGATTCCACATGTTGTTGTGGACGTAGTAACCGCCGTCCGACCAGCCGCCGTCGGCGTCGGACGTCGTGAACTCGGGACTGCGGCAGCCGCGCACCGGTGTCGTCGACGGCGGTGTCGGAGTCGGTACCACCACAGGGGAAGACGGCGTCGGCGACACCGGGGTGGCCGACGTGGCCGGCACGCTGGGGGCCGTCGTCGAAGGCGGGACCACCACCGCGGGCGCCGCCGCGCCGCCGACCGGGCCGTCACCGCAGCCGGCGACCGCCAAGAAGGGAATCGTCAACACCACGGCCAGCATTGTT
The DNA here is from genome assembly GCF_040629235.1 of Amycolatopsis sp. NPDC005961. Classification (NCBI taxonomy): domain Bacteria; kingdom Bacillati; phylum Actinomycetota; class Actinomycetes; order Pseudonocardiales; family Pseudonocardiaceae; genus Amycolatopsis; species Amycolatopsis sp. NPDC005961. Next base: position 8,864 of record NZ_JBEXVF010000022.1, read on the forward strand.
CGTCGCATTTTCCCGCCCGCAACCAGAATTCGGCAGAACGAGGCGGAACCTTAACACGGAAACCGAAGAATCAGCTGTGGTCGTCCGTGGGCTCCAGATCGGCCGAAGTGATCGGGCGGCCCGGCAGCTCGGTGCCCGGGAACGCGCTGAGCCCGTCGATCATGATCCCGACGCAGCGCCGCGCCGCCATCTCGGCGACCTCCGGCGCCTTCGCCCGCACCTGCCGCAGCAGCGTCGCGAAGAGGATGGCGATGTCCCCGGCACCGACGTCCGGGCGCAGCTTGCCCTCGGCCTGGGCGCCGCGGACGAAGTCGTCGACCACCTCGAGGATCTCGTCACGCAGGCGCCGGACCTCCGGGTCGCCCTTGAGGATCACCAGCGCCCGGTGCGACACCATCGCCAGCTGGATGCTCAGCTGCAGCTCCACCGACTGCCGCAGCAGCCGCTCGAGCGCACGCCACGGCGACGTCTCCTCCGCGGCGATCGTGCGCGCGTCGATCAGCACCCGCTCGAAGTTGTCCATCGCGACCGCGCGGACCAGCGCGTCCCGGTCCGGGAACCGGCGGTACAGCGTGCCGACGCCGACGCCGGCCGCGCGGGCGATCTCCTCCATCGGCACCTCGGGACCGGAAACGGCGAAGATGGTCTTCGCGGCGGCCAGGATCTGGTCACGGTTGCGCCGCGCGTCCGCCCGCAGGGTCGTCTCGGGGTCTGCCGTCATGCCGTTCGCCTCTCGCTGGATCGCGCGGGCTGATTCTCGCATGGTCAGGCGGCCACACACTCGAACTCGAGTGAGTCACCCGTTAGCTAGTGGACGACTTCCCTCCACTTGAGTACCTTGGGTTCTAGAACCGGAATGTAATCCTCCGCATACGTTACGTCCGTTTTAGGGGGTCCCATGACCGAAGTTGCCGAACCTGCCACGCGGGGCGAGGTGTTCCCGCTGGAGCGGAGCTGCCCGTTCGCGCCGCCGCCGGCCTACGAAAAGCTCCGCGAAGCGGGCCCGGTCCAGCGCGTCGGCCTGCCCGACGGCTCGGACGCCTGGGCCATCACCCGCCTGGAGGAAGTCCGGGAGATGCTGACCGATCCGCGGTTCAGCTCCAACCGGTTCAACCCGGGCTTCCCGATACTGACGAAGAGCGGGCGCCCGCAGCGCCGCCGGTTCACCGCATCGCTGATCAACATGGACCCGCCGGAGCACGGTGCCGCCCGCCGCGAGGTCGTCGGCGAGTTCACGGTCAAGCGCATGAAAGCCCTGCAGCCGCGGATCCAGCAGATCGTCGACGAGCACATCGACGCGATCCTGGCCGGCCCGAAGCCCGCCGACCTGGTCTCGGCGCTCTCGCTGCCGGTGCCGTCGCTGGTCATCTGCGAGCAGCTCGGCGTCCCGTACGCCGACCACGACTTCTTCCAGTCGCGCAGCTCCACCCTGCTGAACCGCGAGGTGACGCAGGAGGCGCGCATCCAGGCCGTCGAAGAGATGCAGGACTACCTCGACAAGCTGGTCGCCACCAAGGAGGCCGACCCGACCGACGACCTGCTCGGCCGCCAGATCCTCAAGCAGCGCGAGGAGCACGGCGACGTCGACCACGACTCGCTGGTCTCGCTGGCGTTCCTGCTGCTCCTCGCCGGGCACGAGACGACGGCGAACATGATCTCGCTCGGCACCGTCGCGCTGCTGGAGAACCCGGACCAGCTCGAGATCATCAAGAACGACCCGGGCAAGACGCTCGACGCCGTCGAGGAGCTGCTGCGGTACTTCACGATCGCGGAGTTCGCGACCTCGCGCGTCGCCACCGAGGACGTCGAGATCGGCGGTCAGCTGATCCGCGCGGGCGAGGGTGTCCTGGGCCTGAGCTACTCCGGCAACCGCGACGAGACCGCGTTCGAAGACGCCGACAAGCTCGATCTCGAACGTGGTGCGCGCCACCACGTCGCCTTCGGCTTCGGGCCGCACCAGTGTCTCGGCCAGAACCTGGCCCGGATGGAGCTGCAGATCGTCTTCGACACGCTCTTCCGCCGCATTCCGGAGCTGAAGCTGGCCGCGCCGGTCGACCAGCTGCCGTTCAAGCACGACGCGCAGATCTTCGGCCTCTACTGCCTGCCCGTGACCTGGTGAGGGGGACGCCATGACCACCGTCGAGAAGCACGAGTTCCCGATGACCCGCACGTGCCCGTTCGCGCCGCCGCCGGCGTACGAGGAGATCCGCGAAGAGGATCCGGTTTCGAAGGTGGGACTGCCCGACGGCGGCTGGGCCTGGGTCGTCACCCGGCACGAAGACGTCCGGACGGTCCTGAACGACCGCCGCTTCAGCGCCGACCGTCAGCACCCCGACTTCCCGCAGCTGGTCAAGGGCGGGTTCCGGCGGAAGGGCGACGAGCGCACCATGATCACCATGGACGCGCCGGAGCACGGGCCGGCCCGCAAGGCCGTGCTCGGCGAGTTCACCGTGCGCCGGATGGAGGCGCTGCGGCCGCGGATCCAGGAGATCGTGGACGGGCAGATCGACGCGCTGCTGGCCGGGCCGAAGCCGGGTGACCTGGTCGAGGCGCTGTCGCTGCCGGTGCCGTCGCTGGTGATCTGCGAGATGCTCGGCGTGCCCTACGCCGACCACGGCTTCTTCCAGGAGCACACCGCCAAGCTGATCAAGCGCGCGACGCCGCCGAAGGAGCGACGGGCGGCCTTCGACACCATCCGCGGCTACATGGAAGACCTCATCGCGAAGAAAGAGGAGAACCCGTCGGACGACCTGCTCGGGCGGCAGATCGTCAAGCTCCGCGAGGACGGTACCTACCGGCGGGCGTCGCTGGCCGCGACCGGGTTCCTGCTGCTGGTGGCCGGGCACGAGACGACGGCGAACATGATCTCGCTGTCCACCGTGGCGTTCCTGCAGAACCCGGAGCAGCTCGCGGCGATCAAGGCCGACCCGGGCAAGACGCTCGACGCGGTCGAGGAGATGCTGCGCTACTGGACGATCGTCGACGCGGCGACGGCGCGCCTGTGCGTCGAGGACGTCGAGGTCGGCGGACAGCTCATCAAGGCCGGGGAAGGCGTGCTGGCGCTGGGCTACGCGGCGAACCGCGACCCGCGGGCGTTCGAGAACGCCGACGAGCTCGACATCGAGCGCGGCGCGCGGCACCACGTCGCGTTCGGCTTCGGCCCGCACCAGTGCCTCGGCCAGAACCTGGCCCGGATGGAGCTGCAGATCGTCTTCGACACGCTCTTCCGGCGCATCCCGACGCTGGCGCTGGGCGCGGACGTCGACGACCTGCCGTTCAAGGACGACGCGAACATCTACGGCCTGTACCGGCTGCCGGTGACCTGGTAGAGATCGAAGAGCTGCGTATCCCACCACAGGCAGAGAGAAGAACCATGAAGATCATCGCGGACACCGGCAAGTGCGTCGGCGCCGGGCAGTGCGTGCTGACCGAGCCCGAGCTCTTCGACCAGAGTGAGGACGACGGCACGGTCATCGTCCTGAACGAGGCGCCCGAGGGCGAACTGGTCGAGAAGGCCCGCGAAGCGGTGCACGTCTGCCCCAGCCAGGCCCTCTCCCTGCAGGAGTGAGGGAACGGCCACCTCGCGGGCAAGGGGTTTCCCGCGAGGTGGCCGTGGCCTGTTCTTCAGGAGAGGCGGAGCGTCGTCTCCGGGTGGAAGGCGTGGGTCTCGCCTTCGCCGCGCAGGCCCACCCGGACGTTGTCGCCCATCCGGGGCGGCGTGCGGCCGTCGACCCGGACGACGAACCGGTCGTCGCCCACCTTGCCGTGCAGGTACGCGTCCGCGCCCAGTTCCTCGACCAGCTCCACCACCAGCTCGAAGCCGCCCTCCGACACCAGCTCCAGCGACTCCGGACGCACGCCGAAGACCACCTCGCGCAGGTCGCCCGCGGCCGCCAGCACCGACCGGGGCAGCGGCAGGGTGACGTCGCCCAGCTTGACGCCGCCTTCGGTCAGCGGCAGGGTCGCCAGGTTCATCGCCGGCGACCCGATGAAGCCCGCCACGAACGAGTTCTTCGGGTTCTCGTACAGCTCCCGCGGCGACGCGCACTGCTGCAGCACGCCGTCCTTGAGGACCGCCACCCGGTCGCCCATCGTCATCGCCTCGACCTGGTCGTGCGTGACGTAGATGGTCGTCGTGCCCAGGCGCTGCTGCAGCTTCGCGATGTTCGCGCGGGTCTCCACGCGCAGCTTCGCGTCCAAGTTGGACAGTGGCTCGTCCATCAGGAACACGCTGGGCTCGCGCACGATCGCCCGGCCCATCGCGACGCGCTGCCGCTGCCCGCCGGACAACGCCTTCGGCTTGCGGTCCAGGAACTTCGAAAGGTCGAGCATCTTCGCGGCCTCGGCCACCTTCGCGTCGATGTCCGCTTTGGACAGTCCACGCAGCTTCAGCGCGAAGCCCATGTTGTCGGCGACCGTCATGTGCGGGTACAGCGCGTAGGACTGGAACACCATCGCGATGTCCCGGTCCTTCGGCGGCAGGTGCGTGACGTCGCGGTCGCCGATGTGGATGGCGCCCTCGTCGATGTCCTCGAGCCCGGCGAGCATCCGCAACGCCGTCGACTTGCCCGAGCCCGACGGCCCGACCAGGACGAGGAACTCACCGTCCGGCACCGCGAGGTCGAGCTGGTCGACGGCCCGCACCGCGTGCGCGCCCGGGTAGATCCGCGACGCCGATTCGTAACTGACTCCGGCCATGGCTACTTCACCGCTCCCATCGACAGCCCGCGGACGAGGTGGTTCTGCGCGATCCAGCCGACGATCATCACCGGCAGCGAGGCCAGCAGCGCGGCGGCGGAAAGCTGGGCCCAGTACAGGCCCTCACTGGTGATGAACCCGACGAGGAACACCGGCACGGTGCCGGCCCGTGCCGCCGTCAGGTTGACCGCGTAGAAGAACTCGGTCCAGGAGAAGATGACGCAGATCAGCGCGGTCGCCGCGATCCCGGGCGCGACCACCGGCATGATGATCTTGCGCAGCAGCGTCGGCAGGTTGGCGCCGTCGATGCGGCCGGCCTCGATCATCTCGTGCGGCACCTCGAGGAAGAACGACCGCATCATCCAGATCGCCAGCGGCAGGTTCATCGACGTGTACAGGATGACCAGCGCCCACACCGTGTCCAGCAGCTCGGTGTTCTGGGAGATGATGTACAGCGGGATGATCGCCGCCACGATCGGCAGCATCTTCGTCGAGAGGAAGAAGCCGAGCGCGTTCGACGTCTTCTTCACCGGCGCCAGCGACAGCGCGTACGCGGCCGGGATGCCGAGCAGCAGCACCAGCAGCGTCGAAAGCACCGTCACGAACGCGGAGTTCGACAGGTAGGGCAGGAACCCGCCCTTCAGCACGTTCGCGATCTGGTCGAACGTCGGGCTGAAGAACAGCTTCGGCGGGTCGGTGTAGGCGTCGGCCTCCTGCTTGAACGCCGTGAGGATCATCCACAGCAACGGGAAGACGAACAGGATCGCGATGATCCAGGTGACGGCGGTGAGCACGCCGGGACCGGTCTTGCGCTTCGGCTTGCGCGCCGGAGGGGCGGTGGTGGCCGCTTCCGGGCGGGTGTCGAGGGTGGTCACTTGATGCCTCCGTCCACCGAGAAGGTCCGGAACATCAGGCGCAGCGCGAAGGTCGCGACGATCATCGTCAGGATCACGACGATCACGCCCATCGCCGACGACTGGCCGACGTCGAAGCCTTCGAACGCGCGCTGGTAGATGTAGTACGGCAGGTTGGTGCTGGCCGTGCCCGGCCCGCCCTGGGTCATCAGGAAGATCGCGTCGAAGCTGTTCACGATGTAGATCGCGCCCAGCAGCGTCGCCAGCTGCAGGAACCGGGACAGGTGCGGCAGCGTGATCGACGCGAACGTCCGCCACCGGCTGGCGCCGTCCACGGAGGCCGCTTCCAGGACCTCCTTGGACTGGCTCTGCAGGCCCGCGAGGATCAGCAGCATCATGAACGGCGTCCACTGCCACACGATCTGCGCCATCACCGAGGCCAGCGGGAACTCCGAAAGCCAGTCGACGTCGGTGCCGAAGACGAAGTGCAGCAGCCCGTAGGTCGGGTCGAACACCGTCGTCTTCCACAGCAGCGCACCGGCCGCCGGCAGGATCAGGAACGGCGTGATCAGCAGCGTCCGGACGACGCCGCGGCCGAAGAACTTCCGGTCGAGCAGGATCGCCAGGCCGAGGCCCAGCAGCAGCGCGACGAGCACGCACACCACGGTCAGCACCACCGTGTTGAGCAGCGCCACCAGGAACGTCGTGTCACTGAAGACGTCGATGTAGTTGTCGAGGCCGACGAAGTGCCGCGAACCCGGCCGGACCAGGTTCCACGACTGGAACGAGTAGAACACGGTGAGCAGGAACGGCAGCTGCGTCACCGCGATGACGAAGATCAGCGCGGGCAGCAGCGGCAGCCGCCGCTTCGCCGCGGTGCTCAGGCCTTTCTTCTCTTCGGCCTTCGCGTGCGTCTGGGACTGGGGGGTGTCTACGGAGAGCGTGGACATCACTGCACCGCCTTGTAGGAGTCGCCCACCGTCTGGGCGTAGTCCTGGGACTGCTTCAGGGCGTCGTCGACCGACTCGCGGCCGGCGATCGCCGCCGACAGCTGCTGGCTCACCCGGGTGCCCAGGTCCTGGAACTCGGGGATGCCGACGAACTGGATGCCGGGGTAGGGCACCGGGTTCGCCATGGCCTTCTGCTGGTTCGCGTCCGCGATGCCGTCGAGCGTCGGCTTCGCGTAGGCCTGCGCGGCCTTGGCGTAGTCGGGGATGTCGTACGTCGACTGACGCACGCCCGGCGGGACGCGGTTCCAGCCGTAGGTCGCCCCGACCTTCTGCACGTACGCCTTGTCGGTCATCCAGGCCATGAACTTCCAGGCCGCGTCCTTGTCCTTGGCGACCTTCGGGATGCCGAGCGCCCAGGTGTAGAGCCAGCCGCTGGCCTGCGTCTTGACGACCGGCGCCGGCGCGTACCCGGACTTGCCGACGATCTTGCTGCTCGACGGGTCCTCGTTGGTGCCCGCCATGACCGTCGCGTCGTACCACATCGCCGCGTTGCCCTGCGTGTAGCGCGTGCCGCACTCGGAGAACCCGGCGCTGGAGGCACCGACCTCGCCGTGGTCACGGATCAGGTTGACGTAGAAGTTCGCGGCTTCCTTGAACTCCGGCGACGTCAGCTTGGCGTTCCAGTCCTTGTCGAACCACTGGGCGCCGAAGGTGTTGGCCACGGTCGTGAACGGCGCGAGGCTCTCGCCCCAGCCGGGCTTGCCGCGCAGGCAGATGCCCGCGACGCCGTTGGCCTTGTCGTCGAGCTTCGCGGCGTAGTCGGCGATCTGCTGCCAGGTCGGCTTGGCCGGCATGGTGATCCCGGCCTTGTCGAAGAGGTCCTTGCGGTAGGCCAGGAACGACGACTCGCCGTAGAACGGCACCGCGTACATCTGGTTCTGGTACGACAGCGACTGCTTGATGCTGGGGATGAAGTCGCCTTCGTCGTAGCCCGGGGTGGCCGCCATGTGCGGTTCGAGGTTCTCGAGCCAGCCGTTGGCCGCCCACTGCGGGGCCTCGTAGTTGCTGATCATGACGACGTCGAACTCGCCGCCCTCGGTGGCGGTCGACGCGGTGATCTTGGCGCGGGCCTGGTTTTCCGGCAGCGAGACGAACTTGAGATTGATCCCCGTCGCCTTCTCGAACTCCGGGGCGAGGGAGATCGCGTCCTTCATCTGCGGGTTGGACACGATCGCGATGACGAGGGTCGAGCCGCCGGTGCCGACCGAGCCGGCGCCGGCACAGCCGGTGACCAGCAAGGACGTCGCGGCGAAGAGGGTGAGGAGCTTACGCACGGCCGCCTCCCGGGAGTACCTGGACCTTGAGGCCCGAGCCGCTGCGCATCTTGGCCAGCGCCTCGGGGTACTGCTCCAGCGGAAGCCGGTCCGTGAGCAGCGAGTCGGTGTCGATCGCACCGGACGCGACGAGGTCGAGCGCGGTGCCGAAGCTGTGCAGCACGGCCATCGAGCCGACGATGGTGATCTCGTCGTTGTAGATGCGGAACGGCGACAGCGCGACGCGGGCTTCCGCCGGTGCGACGCCGAAGACGAGCAGCCGGCCACCGCGCCGGATCGAGTCGAACGCGGCTTCGATGGCGGGCGCGGCCCCGGTGGCGTCCACGGCGACGTCGAACTTCTCGCCGTTGAGGTCGCTGACGTCCTTCGCGGTGGCGACGGCGCCGAGGCTCTTTGCCCGTGGCAAGCGGGCTTCGTTGCGGTCGACGACCGTGACCTGGGCGCCGGAGCGCTGCAGCAGCTGCTGCATGATCAGGCCCATGGTGCCGGCGCCGACCACGAGGAAGCGCTCTCCGGCTTCGACGCCGACGCGGCGCACGCCGTGCACCGCGCAGGAGACGGGCTCGACCAGCGCGCCCTGTTCCCAGGTCATCGAGTCGGGCATGCGGTAGCAGGTGGACGACGGGACGGCGACGTACTCCGCGAAGGCGCCGTTGACGGTGTCGCCGGTGGCGCCCCAGTTCGCGCAGAGGTTGCCGTGGCCGGCGCGGCACGGGCCGCAGTAGCCGCAGAACAGCGACGGATCGACGGCGACGCGGTCGCCGACCTTCCACTCGCCCGGCACGTCCGCGCCGAGCTCGACGATCTCCCCGGCGAACTCGTGCCCGGGGACGATGGGATACGGCGTGGGCGGGAAGTGCCCGTCGGCGATGTGCAGGTCAGTCCCGCAGATCCCGCACGCTCCGACCCTGACGACGACCTGACGTTCCCCGGGTTTCGGATCGGGCACCTCGCCGACCCTGATCTCACCGGGCCGGTCGACGATGGCGGCACGCATGCCTTGCCCCTTTCTCGCGCTCATATGAGCGGCGTTGACCTATGGCGTCGAGAACATGTGAAGGCATTACAGGACTGACCTCGGTGTTACGTCAACCTTTCGGGCAGATTTCGGGCTATAGTGCTCAGATGAGCGCTTCTCGCAAGGGCGCCTCGCTCTCGGAAGCGATGCTGCTCGCCACCGTCGCCCGGCGCTTCTACGTGCAGGGACGGTCCAAGCTGGAGATCGCCGACGAGTTCGGCGTCAGCCGGTTCAAGGTGGCGCGCATGCTCGACACGGCCAGGGACTCCGGGCTGGTCAGGGTGGAGTTCTCGCTGCCGGCGCCGGTGGACCTGGCGCTGTCGGACGAGGTGCGTTCGGCCTACGGCCTGCAGCAGGCACTCGTGCTCGAACGCTCAACCGAGCGCGAGCCGCGAGAGGTCGTCCGGGCCAAGATCGGGACACTGGCCGCGCGGCTGCTGGAGGAGATCGTCCGGCCCAGCGACGTCGTCGGGCTGTCGTGGGCGCGGTCGGTGAACGCGATGACCGAGGCGATCCGGGCGCTGCCGCGGTGCCCGATCGTCCAGCTGTGCGGGGTGCAGGCCGGGATGGACATGCGCGGCCGCTCGGTGGAGACGGTCAGCCGCGTGACGTCGGTGTCCGGCGGCGACGCGTACCCGATCTTCGGGCCGCTGGTGCTGCCGGACCGGCGGACCACCGAGACGTTGCGGCGCCAGCCGGGCATCGCGGAGACGTTCGGGCAGTTCCGGAACCTGACCAAGGCGGTGGTCAGCATCGGCGCGTGGCAGCCGGGCGAGTCGACGGTGTACGACGCGCTGGACGAAGCCGAGCGCGCGGCCATCGCGGCCCGAGGAGCAACGGCGGAGGTCGCGGCGCGCCTGTTCGACGCTTCCGGCAACGCGTTGTCGACGGGCCTGGCCCACCACGTGCTGGCGATCAGCCACGAAGAGCTGACGGCGGTGCCGGAGGTGATCGCGCTGGGCTACAGCCGGCCGAAAGCGGCGGCGGTGGACGCGGTCCTGCGGTCCGGCATGGTCACCACCCTGATCACGGACGCGGCGGCCGCAGTCCCCCTCCTCGCCCTGGCCGCCAAAAACCCACCCCGCAAGTGATCGAAGGGTCGACACGCGTGATCCAGAGGTCGACACGCGTGATCAGGGAGCCGACACGCCACCCGGCCCCCGCGCCGCCGTGTCGACCCTTCAATCACGCGTGATGCCCCTCTAATCACGTGTGATGCCCCTCCAGACACGCGTGATGCCCGTCCGATCACGCGAGTTCCGGGTTCCGGCCCTACTCCCGCGGGAGTACCGGCCCCGTGGCGGCGTACTCCGGTGGGTGCAGAGCGCGGGTCGCGGGCTCCGGGGCGAAACCCGGGTCGCGCCCGATGTGCCGCCGTCACCGCTCGGCGAGCCTGGACGACGTGAAGACTTCCCCTCGCTGGCGCCAAGCCGTCGTCTGGCTGCACGTCGTTTCGTCCGTCGCCTGGATGAGCCAGGCCCTCGCGCTCGTCGTGCTGATGGCGTCGGGCGCGCCCACGATGGCCGACCGGCTCGACTCCGTCCTGCTCGCGCCGATGGCGAACGTCTCCGCGTTCACCGGCTTGCTGCTCGCCGGCGCCACCGCGTGGGGCTACTTCCGGCATTGGTGGGTGCTGACGAAGTTCGCCCTGACGTTCATCCAGCTCTACGCCGGAATCTTCCTGCTCTCCCCCGCGCTGCGCGACTCCGCGCACACCGGCACCGTCGCCTGGCCGCAGATCGCCGGGGCTTCTCTGATGGCGAGCGCGCTGTCGTTCCAGGCCTGGCTGTCGATCGCGAAGCCGGGGAAGAAGACGCCGTGGTCCCCCAAGGAGAAGCCGCCGACCGCGCCGACCTGGGTGTTCGTCGCCGGGATCGTCGCGCCCGCGGTCGACGCCGTCGCCGGGATCCTGCTCGGCTACCCGCTGCCCGCGTTGTCGCTGGTCACGCTGGCCGTGCTGCTCGGTCTTGAGCGGCGACGACGTCGTCGCCGTGCTCCGCGGCCCAGCGTCCGAAGCCCTCGATCGGCTCGAGCAACGTCGAACCCAACGGCGTGAGCGCGTACGCACCGGAACGCCGCTCGACGAGACCGTCGGATTCCAGGCGCCGCACGGTTTCCGTGAGCACCTTCGCGCTGATCCCGCCGATCTTGCGCCGGAGGTCGACGTGCCGACGCGGGCCGTGGCGCAAGGCCCAGAGCACCACCGGGTTCCACGTGTTGGCGACCAGGTCGAACGCGAGCCGCGTCCGGCAGTCGGCGAGAAAGTCCATGGTTACCTTTCGGTTCCTGCCGGGGTTCCTACCGTCGTGCTGGTACCAGCCAAGCACAAGGAGGACGCATGCGGATCGGGATCTTCGGCACGGGCGGGATGGCGGACGCGCTCGGCACGCACTGGGCGCGCGCCGGCCATGAGCTGCTGGTGAGCGGCCGCAGCCCCGACGCGCTGGCGAAGCAGTTGGGCGCGCGAAGCGGAACCTGGCGCGAAGTGGCGTCGCAGGCCGAAGTGCTGCTGCTCGCCCTACCCGCCGACGCGGTCTTCGAGGTCCTCGCCGAGGCGGGCTCGTTGACCGGCAAGGTCCTGGTGGACTGCACCAACCAGCCCGGCACGCCCGACGACCTCCCGCCCGGCACGCCGGTGGCCTCGCGGATCGCGGCCGCCGCCCCGGAAGCGCACGTGGTCAAGGCGTTCAACCTCGCCCACGTCGACGTCTGGCGGAACCCGCCGAGGACCCTCACGGTCCCCCTCTGCGGCGACGACCCGGCGGCCCTCGACGCGGTCCGCACGCTGGTCCGCGACGTCGGCTGCGCGCCGGTCGACGGTGGCGGCCTGGACCGCGCCGCGCTGCTGGAAGCGACGGCGGCGTTCGTCATCGGCCTGTGGTTCGCCGGCGAAGACGCGCAGGCGATCCTCGCGCCCGCCGGCTGAACGTCAGAGGCCGTACTCGATGGCGGTGGCGTCGGTCGCGTACTCGATCGCCGTCGCCGCCGTCGCGGCGGGCGCGACCACCAGGGCCAGCACTCCCGCGGCGAAGATCCCGGCCAGCACGCGCTTCAGGTTCCGCATGGTCCCTCCCAGGTTCGGCGAGCCTCCACGGTAACGCCGGGACAGCGCTACCCGGCGACGATTGCGCCGTTGAGCTCACCCGCTGCGTCCACGTCGCCGGACGCCAGGTCCGCCACCCGGGCGCGCAGCGGCGCCCCGCCGCGGGGAACCACCGTCACCGTGCCGTCGGCCAGGTCCGTCACCACGGTGCTCAACGTCATCAGCGGGTCGCCGCCGGCGGCGTCGCGGCGGACGTCGGTGGTCAGCGTCGAGACCAGCCACTTCGCGTCCGGCGCGAGCGGGGCCAGGTGCGCGCACACCTCGGCCCTCGCCAGGCTCTCCTCCGGCGCGACGTCCCAATGCGGCGAGAGCCGGCGGAAGTGGTTGGTGTGCCAGGAAAGCCCACTGCCCACAGTGGTCACGGCGGTCTCGTCCCCAGCCTTCTCGACCACCGTCACGGCGGGCGAGCCGACCTGGCCCATCGTGTACGCGAACCCGCCCGCCGACGCGTGGGAACGCAGTATGGACACCGCTTCCGCCACCGAAGTGGCGCGCTGGGCGGTGCGCGCGACGAAGTGCCGTCCGGCGCACGGCGGAGGCGTCGCCACGCTCACGCTGTCGATCCCCCACACCAGGCCGTGCGTGGTGAGCGTGACCGTGTTGGCCGGCAGGAAGCCCGGGTACCACCAGACGCACACGCCGCGCTCGCCGTCGATCAGCAGCGTCAGCAGGCGCCCGATCCCGTCGAACACCGGGGCGCCGTCCTCGTTGTGGCCGAGCAGCGACGGCGTGCCGGCCCACGCGAGGTCCGTGCACCCCGTGCCGTCGCCCGCGCCGAGGTCGCCGCGCAGGTTGGCCAGCAGCAGGTCGTCGAACGGCACCCCGGCGCCCTCGGCCAGCGCCGTCAGCTCGGCGTAGGCGTCCGGGTGCTCGACCTGCGACGCCGATTCGACGGCCCGGAACAGCACCGGCGACCGTCGCGAACGCGCGGTGACCGGCCAGTCCGGCAGTCCGTCGAGGACGGTCCGGATGTCCGCGGCGGCGTAGGCGCCCAGCTCCCGGAAAGCGGCTTCCCGGGGCCCGCTGACGATCGTCCAGCGCACGTCGCCGATCCGGTGCTCCCGCACTGTCGCCACCATGTGATCACGATGACTGAGCAGTCAGTGAATCGCAACGGCTAGTGGGCGCCCACTTCGGTCACGTGGACCACCGCCGACCCGGCTTCGTCGGACGCGGCCAGGTCGACCTCCGCGCTGATGCCCCAGTCGTGGTCGCCCGCCGGGTCGTCGAAGATCTGGCGCACCTTCCAGACGTCCGGCTCCTGCTCGATGATGATCAGTGCCGGGCCGCGCGCGTCCGGGCCGGTGCCGAGCGTCTCGTACTCCTCGAAGTAGCCCTCGATCGCGTCCTGCCACGCCTCGGCGTCCCAGCCGGACGCCGCGTCCAGCTCGCCCAGGACGTTCCACGCCCGCCGTCCGAACAGCTCGACCCGGCGGAACAGCTCGTTGCGCACCAGCACCCGGAACGCGCGTTCGTTGCGCGTGACCCCCGCCGGAACGGCCGGCTGCCGCACCTCCACCTGACCCTCTTCGCCCGGGTGGCGTAGCGCTTCCCACTCGTCGAGGAGGCTGGAGTCGACCTGCCGGACGAGCTCGCCGAGCCACTCGATGAGGTCCTGCAGCGGCTCGGTCTTCGCCTCGTCCGGCACGGTGTGGCGCAGCGCGTCGTAGACGTCCGCGAGGTAGCGCAGCACCAGGCCTTCCGACCGGGCGAGCTGGTAGAAGCCGATGTACTCGACGAAGTTCATCGCGCGCTCGTACATGTCGCGCACCACGGACTTCGGCGAAAGCTCGTAGTCGTCGACCCACGGGTGGCCCTGCCGGTAGCTGTGGAACGCGCCCTGCAGCAGCTCCTCCAGCGGCTTCGGGTACGAGACGTTCTCGAGCAGCTCCATCCGCTCGTCGTACTCGATGCCCTCGGCCTTCATGGCGTTCACTGCCTCGCCGCGCGCCTTGAACTGCTGCTGCGACAGCACGGGCCGCGGATTGTCCACAGTGGCTTCCACAGTGGACACGACGTCGAGCGGGTAGCTCGGCGACTCCAGGTCGAACAGGTCGATCGCGGCCAGCGCGAACGGCGAAAGCGGCTGGTTGAGCGCGAAGTCGAACTGCAGGTCGACGGTGAGCCGGATGATCCGGCCCTGCTCGTCCGGTTCGGGCAGCCGCTCGACGACGCCGGCGGCGAGCAGCGCGCGGTAGATCGCGATGGCGCGCAGGATGAGCTTGCGCTGCGACGCCCGGTCCTCGTGGTTGTCCTCCAGGAGGTGGCGCATCGAGGCGAACGCGTTGCCCGGCCGCGAGATCACGTTGAGCAGCATCGAGTGCGTCACCTTGAAGCTGGACGTCAGCGGCTCGGGTTCGGCCGCGATGAGCCGGTCGAACGTGCTCTCGGTCCAGTTGACGAAGCCCTCCGGCGCCTTCTTCCGGACGATCTTCTTTTTCTTCTTCGGGTCGTCGCCCGCCTTCTCGAGGGCCTTCGCGTTCTCGACGACGTGGTCGGGCGCCTGCACGACGACGTAGCCGTCGGTGTCGTAGCCCGCGCGCCCGGCCCGGCCGGCGATCTGGTGGAACTCCCGTGCCTTGAGGTGACGCTGCCGGACGCCGTCGTACTTCGTCAGCGCGGAGAAGACCACTGTCCTGATCGGTACGTTGATGCCGACGCCGAGGGTGTCCGTCCCGCAGATCACCTTGAGCAGCCCGGACTGGGCCAAGGTCTCGACCAATCGCCGGTACTTCGGCAGCATGCCGGCGTGGTGGACGCCGATGCCGTGGCGGACCAGCCGCGAGAGCGTCTTGCCGAAGCCGGCGGCGAACCGGAAGTCGCCGATCAGCTCGGCGATGGCTTCCTTCTCGGCCTTGGTCGTGACGTTGATGCTCATCAGCGTCTGCGCCCGCTCGATGGCCGCGGCCTGCGAGAAGTGCACGACGTAGACCGGCGCCTGGCCGCCGTTGAGCAGCTCGGACATGGTCTCGTGCAGCGGCGTCAGCGCGTACCGGAAGGTCAGCGGCACCGGGCGCTGCACCGACGTGACGACGGCCGTCGGCCTGCCGGTGCGGCGGGTGAGGTCCTTTTCGAAGAAGGACACGTCGCCCAGGGTCGCCGACATCAGGACGAACTGCGCCTTCGGCAGCTCCAGGATCGGTACCTGCCACGCCCAGCCGCGGTCGGGCTCGGAGTAGAAGTGGAACTCGTCGGCGACGACCTGCCCGACGGGCGCGTCGGCCCCGAACCGCAACGCGATGTTCGCCAGGATTTCGGCCGTGCAGCAGATGATCGGCGCGTCCGGGTTGACGCTGGAGTCGCCCGTCATCATCCCGACGTTGTCCGCGCCGAAGATCTCGATGAGCTGGAAGAACTTCTCCGACACGAGGGCTTTGATGGGCGCGGTGTAGTAGCTGCGGCGGCCCTGGGCGAGCGCGGTGAAGTGCGCGCCGACGGCGACGAGGCTCTTCCCGGAGCCGGTCGGCGTCGAGAGGATGACGTTCGATCCGGAGACGACCTCCATCACCGCCTCCTCCTGCGCCGGGTACAGCTCGATGCCCCGTTCGGCCGTCCAGGTCGTGAACGCTTCGAAGAGGGCGTCGGGGTCGGGATCCGCAGGCAGGAGGTCTGTGAGAGTCATCAGGCGTCCATCGTGCCATCCGCTCGTCGCAAAGTCGGCAGGGGCGATCGCATCGCGCGTGGTAAACCCGTAGGCTTCGCGGTACCGCGCACCGACCGGGGGATACTTTCGGTCTCGCGCGCACACGGGCGGTACTCCGGAGGGCTTAGGAATGGCACAGGACATCATCCCGATCGAACTCGGGCTGCCGCAGGGCGACGTCGTCACCCTGTGGGCCCCGCGCTGGCGGGAGGACGGCGAGGAGTGGGAAGCGTTCCTCGGCGACGAGGACGACCTGTACGCCTTCCCGGACGCCGCGCACCTGGCCGCCTTCGTCCGCACGTCCGAGCGCCACGACCTGCTCGACCACCCGGCGTGGGACGCCGTGCCGTCGCTGAACGTGCCGGAGCTGATCCCGGACGAGGACCACACCTACGACCTCGTCGGCGTGCCGGAGCTCGTCGCCGAGGAGCCGGACGTCTGGCACATCGCGGAGCTGGCCGAGATCGTCGGCATCGTGCGGTCGCTGGCCGACGTCTGCGACCTCGAAGAGGTGCACGAGATCCTCGACTCGACCGAGGGCTTCTCGTTGCTCGACCAGGGCACCCTCCCGTTCACCGGGAGCGTCGGCGTCCAGGTCTGGAACGACCTGTCCGAGACGGTGTCGCAGAAGTGGGACACCGTGCTCGACGCGATCGACGGCCTGGTGACCGCGCCGGACGTCGACGAGAAGGTCCTGGAGCAGACGGCCGAGGAGCTGGCGGCGTTCCACGAGGAGTCCGCGGAGGCCGAGGCCGGCGCCGAGGGCGAAGAGGATCTCGAGGCGATTTCCTCGGACGACGAGGACGACGAAGACGAGGAAGAGGGCCCGGTCGGCTTCTGGGCCGAGGTCGGCATCGACCCGATCAAGATCATCACGTCCGGCGCGGAGTACTACACGCTGCGCTGCTACCTCGACGACGCGCCGGTGTTCCTCGGCAGCGAAGGCGAGATCGACGTGTTCACGTCCGAGAAGGCCCTGGCCCGTGCGCTGGCCGACGGCAAGGACCTGGCCGACACGGACCTCGCCGAAGTGTCCACGTGGGACGAGGTCCTGGCGAAGGCGACGGCGGGCGAGCTCGAGGTCGAGGTCGACACCGAGAACACGTACGTCCTGACGGGCCTGGACGCGGACATCGCGGAGGGCCCGGAGGCGATCGACCCGACGCAGCTGGAGCTGGCGGTCGAGCTGATCACGGACGCGGCGGACTGGGCGGGCGACGACTCGGCCGAGACGGCACTGGCGGGCAACGAAAGCCTGGGCTGGCTGGTGTCGTTCGTCCTGCGTCCCGACCCGACGCGCCTCGAGCCGTCGGCCCCGTTCGACGCCGAGCAGAGCGCTTGGCGAAAGCTCGTCGAGGGTTTCGAGAACCGCCTGACGGTGGCTTGATCTTTTGGCTCACGAAGGCCGCCTCCCGAGCTTGGGGAGGCGGCCTTCGTCGTGTCGACCTCCCAATCACGCGTGTCGTCCCTCCAAACACGCGTGTCGTCCGTCCAGGCACACGTGTCGTCCGTTCCGGCACGCGTGTCGTCCATCCAGGTCCGTGCCGGAGGGGTCGACTCGCGTGATCAGAAGGTCGACTCGCGTGATTGAAGGGACGACACGCGTACTCCGGCGGACGACACGCGTACTTGGGTGGACGACACGGTGTCAGTCCGGGGAGGTGTGCTCCGCTCGGGTCGGGACCACCAGCACCGCCAGTGCCGGGAAGACTGCCGCCACGCAGAATGCCAGTGCGTACCTGCTGTCGCCGATCACCAGGCCCAGCAGGGGCGGGGTCAGCGAGGCCGCGATGTTCTGGCCCGTGTTCTGCGTCCCCATCGCGCGGCCCGACCACGCCAGGCCTGCCAGCTCCGCCGAGGCCGTGAAGCCGAGGCCGTTGTCGGCCACCGTGATGATCCCCGCCAGTGCCAGCGCCAGCAGTACCAGCCAGGGCCACGAAACGTCCCCCAAAGCCACCAGCAGCATCACCAAGCAGCTCAGCACCGCCAGCTGACGCATCGGGCGCAGCCGGCTCCCCACCCGGTCCGACCACCAGCCCGACCCGAGCCTGCCCAACGCGCCCAGCACCTGGACCGCCGCGAGGAACCAGCCCGCGGACAGGGGGCTCCAGTGCTGCACCGCCACCAGGTACGCCGGCGCGAACGCCGACACCGCGAACTGCGGCACCACCAGCAGTGCGCTCGCGCCGTGGACCCGCCACAGCGTCGCGTGCCGGTACGGCGAGGGCGGCTTTTCGCCCGATGCCGGCCGCGGGGGCCGGGGCGGGTCCGTCACCAGCCACGCCACCAGCAGCGCGACCACGATCGCCAGCCCGGCCGGCAGCAGGACGGCGGCGCGGAACCCGAAGTGCTCCGCCAACGGCGGCAGCCCGAGCGCCGCGACGCCGACGCCGAGCGGCTGGGCCGTCTGGCGGATGCCCATCGCGACTCCGCGCTCGGACTTCGCGAACCAGCCCATGACCACGCGACCGCTCGCCGCGTTCACCGAAGCCGTACACGCTCCGGCGGCCAGGAACACACCAAAGAGAAGTCCGACCGGGTGAGTTCCCACCCCGGCGTACACCAGGAGTAACCCCGAGGCACCCAGTCCGAGCGCCATGATCAGACGCTCTCCGTAACGGTCCGCAGCCGCGCCCCACACGATCAGGGTGAACAGCAGACCGATGCTCGGCGCCGCGACGACCGTGCCGGCCTGGGCCAGCGTCAGCCCCTCGGCGTCCCGCATGACCGGGACCAGGAACGGGATGCCGTAGAGGAACGAACAGCTCGCGGTCTGCGCGGCGAGGCCGAGCGCGAGAACGAGCCACCGTCGCGAACTCGCCTGCAGCTGCTCGACCGAACCGTCCGCGACCTGCGCCATCTCGCTCACCGTCTCAAATTCTGAGAACTACTTCCTACATAGTGAACGATAGTTGTCGTACCTAAGGACCGCAACCGCCTTGCGGGCGGTCACGGTCCGGAGGCGGGGAGGTCAGCTCAGCGCGGCGTACCCGGGCTTGATGACGTCGTCGATCAGCGCGAGCCGGGCGTCGAAATCGATGAACGCGGATTTCATCGCGTTGATCGTGAACCACCGGAAGTCGTCGAGGTCATACCCGAAGGTCTCGTGCAGCGCGGCGAATTCGCTGGTCATCGTGCATCCGCTCATCAGCCGGTTGTCGGTGTTCACGGTCACCCGGAAGCGCAGCCGCTTGAGCAGGGCCAGCGGGTGCTCGGCGATCGAGCGCACGGTACCTGTTTGGACGTTCGACGTCGGGCAGATCTCCAGCGGGATCCTTCGGTCGCGGACATACGCGGCCAACCGTCCAAGGTGGACCGTCCCGTCCGCGTCGGTCTTGACGTCCTCGACGATCCGCACGCCGTGCCCGAGCCGCTCGGCCCCGCAGTGCTGAATCGCCTCCCAAATGGACGGAAGTCCGAACGCCTCGCCGGCGTGAATGGTGAAATGCGCATTGTTCTGGCGCAAATATTCGAAAGCGTCGAGATTGCGGGTCGGCGGGAATCCGTCTTCGGGTCCGGCGATGTCGAAGCCGACGACGCCGGCGTCGCGGTAGCGGACGGCCAGGTTCGCGATCTCGAGGGCCCGGGCGTGCTGGCGCATCGCGCAGAGCAACGTCCCGACGCGGATGCTGCCGCCGTTCGCGGCCACGCGCCGTGTGCCCTCCGTGAACCCCTCCTGGACCGCCTCGACCACCGCATCGAGTGACAGACCGCGTTCGACGAACAACTCCGGTGCGTAGCGCACCTCGGCGTAGACGACGCCGTCGGCGGCCAGGTCCTCCACCGCCTCCGCGGCGACCCTGACCAGGGATTCCTCCGTTTGCATCACTCCGCAGGTGTGCGCGAAGGTCTCGAGGTAGGACACGAGTGAGCCGGAATCGGCCGCACGGCGGAACCAGCTGCCCAGCTCGGCCGGATCGGTGGTGGGCAGACCGGCATAACCGGTGGCGTCGGCGAGCTCGGCGACGGTGGCCGGGCGGAGGCCGCCGTCGAGGTGGTCGTGCAGGAGGACCTTCGGCGCGCGGCGGAGTGTCTCGCTGGTCAGAACAGGGCTTTCGTCAGGCATCCCCCAACGGTAACCTCGTTGTCATTCCCCTACATGGCCGTAACTCTCAGGCTCGGGTCAACGCTCAGCGTTGACGATCATGCGACGAATCGGCCATCCGGGGGCAGCCTCCGTAATACGCGCTTCACGGGGGCCATACGCACAGCAATTTCGCAATCGTTAAGCTTCGTGGCACGTCCCTCCATTTCCCCGCCGACGAAGGACACACAGCAGTGACCACTGACAACCACATTGCCGCCCCGTCCTTCGACCGGATGCGCAACATGCTGGTGCGCGCGGCCGAAGTGCGTGAGAGCGAGCAGCAGCAGATCTTCGACGCGCTCGACGACATCTACGCCCGCCTCGCGCCGGTGGACTCGCTGGGCGCGGTCCGCAAGCGGCTGTCCGAGATGCCCGACCGCACCGAGGTCAGCGTCCTGGCCGAGCGCCTCGACGAGACGATGTCCCGGCTCGAGTCGCAGGACAACGCGATCGCCGCGCTGACCCGCGCCGTCGAGAGCATCGTCGACAAGCTGGCCAAGCCGTTCGCGCAGCTCGACGGCCGGCTCGACGGCATGGCGGCGCGCCTCGAGGGCGTCGGCGGCCGGATGGACGGACTCGAGGACAAGCTCCAGAACATCCACCGCCGGCTCGACGAGGTCGGTGGCCACCTCGACAAGCAGGACGCGAAGCTCGACTCGATCCCGCAGTCGGTGCACGGCCCGGTCCGGGAGCGGATCGAGCAGGCCGAGGCGTCGCTGCGCGACCGCGTCGACCACGCCGACCACGAGCTGCGGGGCAAGGTCGACGAGCTGAGCCGCACGACGCACGAGCGCATCGGCGAGCTGGACCGCGTCACCGGCGAGCGGATCGGCGCGAACACCGAGGCGCTCAAGGTCGCGCTGACCGAGACCGGCGAGATGATCGACGCGTCGGACCGCCTGGAGAAGCTCGGCAACCGGCTCGAGACGGTCACCACCCGCCTCGACGAGCTGGCCGGCCGCCTCGACAAGGTGGAGGACGGCTTCCTCTCCGGCATCGGCGACCTCGACGGCGCGCTCAAGGCCGGGCTGTCGAAGGTCGAGGGCACGCTGTCCAAGCAGCCGGACACCGACTCGGTCGACACGCTGGTCCGCAAGAGCAACGACGAGAGCGTCCGCCGCATCGGCGGCCAGCTCGACGAGGCGATGGCGACGTTCGCGGAGCTGATGCTCGGCGGCGGCCCCGCGGTGCAGCAGATCTCCCCGCCGCCCCCGGCGCCGCGCCAGCCGCGTCGCAGCTCGCGCAACGGCCGCGCGCCGAAGGCCGCGGACACGAAGACCAAGACGGGCGAAGGCGCGGAAGAAGCCGCGGAGTAACCCCAGCCCCATGAAGAGGCCCCCGCCGGGATCCGGCGGGGGCCTCTTCATGCTTCAGACGTCACTCAGTCGGGTGATCATCTTCGCGATGATCATCACACCGTGCCGCGGATCGTCTCCCGGACGATCGGGCCCGGCTCCGGCGCGGAGTCAGCGACTGTGAAGCCGCCTTCGAGCGCGGCCAAGGCCGCCGGGACCGCTTCCGGGGTGTCCGTGTGCAACTCCAGCAGCGGCTCACCCTCCGTGACGCGGGAGCCGGGCTTGGCCAGGCACAGGATGCCCGCCGCGGCCTGGACCGGATCTTCCTTGCGGGCCCGGCCCGCGCCCAGCCGCCATGCCGCGACGCCCACCGCGTAGGCGTCCAGCGAAGCCAGCACGCCCGACGCAGGCGCGGTGACCACGTGGACGTGCGACGGCGTCGGCAGCGGCGCCGAAGGGTCGCCGCCCTGGGCGGAGATCATCCGGCACCACGTCTCGTACGCCTCGCCGGAAGCCAGCACCGCGGCCGGATCCACGTCGAGACCGGCCAGCGCCAGCATCTCCCGCGCCAAGGCGAGCGTCAGCTCCACGACGTCCGCGGAGCCACCGCCCTGAAGCACGGAAACCGACTCCGCGACCTCCACCGCGTTCCCGACCGCCCGCCCCAGCGGGACGTTCATGTCGGTCAGCAGCGCCGTCGTCGGGACACCGTGGTCGACGCCGATCGAGGTCAACGTCGAAGCCAGCTCACGAGCCTGAGAAAGCGTCTTCATGAACGCGCCCGACCCGAACTTCACGTCCAGGACGAGCCCGGACGCGCCTTCGGCGATCTTCTTGCTCATGATCGAGCTGGCGATCAGCGGGATCGACTCCACTGTGGACGTAACGTCCCGCAGCGCGTAGAGCTTCTTGTCCGCCGGGGCCAGCCCTGACGTCGCCGCGCAGACCACCGCGCCGACGTCCTCCAGCTGCGCCTGAATTTCCGAAGTGGACAGTGACGCACGCCAGCCCGGGACGGACTCCAGCTTGTCGAGCGTCCCGCCGGTGTGCCCGAGCCCGCGCCCGGACAGCTGCGGCACCGCCGCACCGCACGCGGCCACCAACGGCGCCAGCGGCAACGTGATCTTGTCGCCGACGCCACCGGTCGAGTGCTTGTCGACCGTCGGCCGCGAGACGCTCAACGAGAGGCGCTCACCCGAGTTGATCATCGCGCCGGTCCAGCGAGAGATCTCGTCGGAATCCATGCCCCGCAAGAAGATCGCCATCGCGAGCGCCGACATCTGTTCCTCGGCGACGACACCGTGGGTGTACGCGTCGACGACCCAGTCGATCTGCTCGTCGGACAACCGGCCGCCGTCCCGCTTCGTGCGGATGACGTCGACCGCCGCGAACGCGCTCACGGCAGGTCGTCCGGGCCGAAGGCGTCCGGCAGCACGTCCGACATCGGCAGGATGCCGCTGGGGGTGTCGACCAGACACGAAGACCCGCCCAGCTCGAACAGGATCTGCCGGCAGCGCCCGCACGGCATCAGCAGGTCACCGGCACCGCTGCGGCACGCCACCGCGACGAGGCGACCGCCGCCGGACAGCCGCAGCTGCCCGGCCATCGTGCACTCCGCGCACAGCCCGAGGCCGTAGGACGCGTTCTCGACGTTGCACCCGGTGACCACGCGCCCGTCGTCGACGATCCCGGCGACGCCCACGTGCAGGCCCGAATAAGGCGCGTACGCGTGGGAAGCCGCTTCGATCGCCTGGGAACGCAGCGCATCCCAGTCCACAGTGGACGTCATCAGTCCTCACCTCGCCGGTACGGCTGCCCGTCGGCCTTCGGCGGCCGCAGCCGCTGCGAAGCCACCGCGAGCACGATCAGCGTCACGAAGTGCGCGGTGTACGGGATCAGGTCGGACGGCAGCGTGTCGTTGGACCAGTAGATCGCGTACAGCACGCCGGCGCCGACGACGCCGAGCCCCGCGGCGATCCACTGGCGGCGGAACAGCTGCACGACGACGATCACGGCGACCAGGATCACCGCGCCGTACAGCAGCGCGAGCACCGCTTCGCCGCCGCCGGCGAGCTGCAGGCCGTCCGCGTAGCCGAACAGCGCCGCGCCGCCGAGGAGGCCGCCCGGGCGCCAGTTGCCGAAGATCATCGCCGCGAGGCCGATGTACCCGCGGCCGTTGGTCTGGTTCTCCAGGTAGTCCGCGCCGCCGCGCAGCAGCACCAGCGAGGCGCCACCCATGCCGGCCAGCGCGCCGGAGATCAGCATCGCGATGTACTTGTGCCGGTAGACGTTGACGCCGAGGGACTCCGCGGCCACCGGGTTCTCGCCGCACGACCGCAGCCGCAGGCCGAACCGGGTCTTCCAGAGCACCCAGAAGCTCAGCGGCACCAGGAGGATCGCGATCATCGTCAGCGGCGCGACCTCGGTGACCAGGCCGCGCAGGATGCCGGCGACGTCGGAGATCCCGACGCGCTGCTCCTTTTCCAGGTCGCCGAGCCAGTCCGAGAGGCCGCTCGCCGAGTAGGTGTCGAACTTCGGCACCACCGGCGACTGCCGCGGGTTGCCGGAGATCGGCGCGAAGATCAGGTTCGCCAGGTACTTCGTGACACCCAGGCCGAGCAGGTTGATCGCGACGCCGGAGACGATGTGGTTGACGTTGAACGTCACCGTCGCGACCGCGTGCAGCAGGCCGCCGAGCGCGCCGAAGACGATCGCGGCCACCAGGCCGGCCCACACCCCGCCGTTGTACGAACCCCAAGCGGCGCCCCAGGTCCCGAGGATCATCATGCCCTCGAGACCGATGTTGACGACGCCCGCGCGTTCGGCCCAGAGGCCGCCCAGCGCGCAGAGCAGGATCGGCAGGGCGAGGCGCAGAGCCGTCGACGCCGTGTTCGACGACGTCAGGGCGGCGACGCCGGTCGAGTACGAAGCCGTCGAGACGACGGCGATGGCGATCACGGCCCAGATGACCCCGCGGAGCCAGCCGGGGATCCGGGACCGCTTGCGGTGCACGGGCATCGTGCCGGGGCTGCCCGCGTCGGGCCGGGAGACGTCGGTGACGGCCATCAGACCGCACCCCCTTCGGCGACCGAGGAACCCTTGCGGCCGTTGGCGGCGAGCGCCCGGCCGACTCTGCGTTGTTCGGCGGCCAGGTCGGCCCGGCGCACGACCTCGTACGCCACGACGACCGACAGCACGATGATGCCCTGCATGATCGTCGCGATCTCCTTGGACACGTTGATCTGCTCCAGCGACACCGCGGAGGTGTCGAGGAACGCCCACAGCAGCGCGCCGAGCGCGATGCCGCCGGGGTGGTTGCGGCCGAGCAGCGCGACGGCGATGCCGGTGAAGCCGTACATCTGGGTCGCGGTGATGCCGTAGCTGTAGTCGCGGCCGAGCAGCTCCGGCATCGCGACCAGGCCGGCGACGCCACCCGAGAGCAGCATCGCGATCAGCGTCATCTTCTTGGCGCTGACCCCGCCCGCGGCCGCGGCCGTGGTGGACTCGCCGGAGGCCTTGAGCTCGAAGCCGAACCGCGTGCGGTTGAGCATGAACCAGTAGGCCCCGCCGACGATCGCCGCGATGATCACGAACCCGAACAGCGTGCCGGAGCCGAGCGGGATGCCCGGGATCCGGCCGGGCGGCTCGATCACGCGGGTGCCGATGTTGTTGCCCCGCTGCACGCCGAACTGGTCGGCGTTGATGAGGAAGGCGATGATGCCGGCGACGATCGCGTTGAGCATGATCGTCGAGATGACCTCGCTGACCCCGCGGGTCACCTTGAGGATCGCCGGCACCGCCGCGTAGGCCATGCCCGCCACGACCGCGACCACCAGGATCGCGATGACGTGGATGACCGGCGGCAGCTTCATGGCGCCGCCGGCGATGGCGGCGACGACGGCGGCGAAGCGGTACTGGCCCTCGACACCGATGTTGAAGAGGTTCATCTGGAAGCCGATGGCCACCGCGAGCCCGGACAGGTAGTAGACGGTCGCCAGGTTCACCGTGTCGACCGCGGTGGAGCCCTTGAACATCTGGCCGATCATCGTGCCGTAGGCCTGCAGCGGGTCGGCCCCGGAGATGATCAGCGCGATCGCCGACAGCAGCACGGCGAAGACGATCGCCAGCAGCGGCGGTAGCAGTTTCGTGCGCCAGGAAGTCATTCTTCGTCACCCGCTGTGTCGTCTTCGGCGCCGGTCATCGCCGAACCCAGTTCCTGCGGCGTCACGGTGGCGGGGTCGGCCTCGCTCACGAGGCGCCCGCGCAGCATGACCCGGATCGTGTCGGACAGGCCGATCAGCTCGTCGAGGTCGGCGGAGATCAGCAGCACCGCGAGCCCGGCGGAGCGGGCCTGGCGGATGTTTTCCCAGATGAGCGCCTGCGCGCCGACGTCGACACCGCGAGTCGGGTGCGAGGCGATCAGCAGCACCGGGTTGCCGGAGAGCTCCCGCCCGACGATCAGCTTCTGCTGGTTGCCGCCCGAGAGCGCCGCGGCGGGGACGTCGATCCCCGGCGTGCGGACGTCGTACTCGCGCACGATCCGCTCGGTGTCGGCGCGGGCGCCGGCGATGTCGAGCAGCTGGCCCTTGGAGACCGGCTCGCGGGTCTGGTAACCGAGGATCCGGTTGACCCACAACGGTTGCGTGAGCAGCAGGCTGTGCCGGGTGCGGTCTTCGGCGATGTAGCCGATGCCGGCCTCGCGCCGGGTGAGCGTGCCCGCCCGGGTGAGGTCACGGGCCTTGCCGTCGGCGTCCACCAGCTCGATCTTCCCGCCGGACGGCTTGCGCATGCCCATGATGGTTTCGACGAGCTCGGTCTGGCCGTTGCCTTCGACGCCCGCGACGCCGAGCACCTCGCCCGCGCGCACGGTGAAGGTGACGTCGTCGAGCGCGTTGCGGTCGGAACCCTCGGCGCCCAGCGTCAGGCCGGTCAGCCGCAGGACCGCGCGGTCGGTGACGGTGGACTCGCGGGTCTCCGGGCTGGGCAGCTCCGAGCCGACCATCATCTCCGCGAGCTGGCGCGAGGTGATGGTCTTCGGGTCGGCCGTGCCGACGGTGGTGCCGCGCCGGATCACCGTGACGGTGTCGGCGATCGCGCGCACCTCGTCGAGCTTGTGCGAGATGAAGAGGAAGGTGTAGCCGTCGGCCTTCATCTCCCGGACGGTCGCGAACAGCGCGTCGACCTCCTGCGGCACGAGCACCGCGGTGGGCTCGTCCAGGATGATGATCTTCGCGCCGCGGTAGAGCACCTTGACGATCTCGACGCGCTGGCGGTCGGCGACGCCCAGCTCTTCGAGCAGCGTGTCCGGCTTGGCGTGCAGGCCGGTGCGCTCGGCGAGCTCGGCCAGCCGGGCGCGGGCGGCGCGGCCGATGCCGTGCAGGGCCTCGGCGCCGAGGAAGACGTTCTCGCCGACCGTGAGGTTGTCGGCCAGCATGAAGTGCTGGTGCACCATGCCGATGCCGGCGCGGATGGCGTCCTGCGGGTTGCGCAGCTTCACCTCGTCGCCGTTGATCGCGATCGTGCCCTCGTCCGGCGGCTGCATGCCGTAGAGGATTTTCATCAAGGTGGACTTGCCGGCGCCGTTCTCGCCACAGATGGCGTGCACCTCGCCCGTGACGACGGTGAGGTTGACGTCGGAGTTGGCCACCACACCCGGGAAGCGTTTGGTGATCCCGGTCAGCTGGACGGCGGGGGCGCCCCGGTCGGGGACGGCCTCGGCCGGGGCCTCGGCAGTGCTCATGGGCGGGAGAATTCCATATCTCTTAAACGCGTGAGGGGCCCGGAGGGATTTCCCTCCGAGCCCCGACGCGTAGTGAGCTACTTCTGCGGCTTGTCCGAAACGGTGATCGCGCCCGAGATGATCTGGGCCTTGTACCCGTCCAGGACGTCCTTGATGTCGTCGACCTTGCCACCGGAGGTGGCGTAGCCGACGCCGTCGACCTTGAGGTCGAACCGCTTCGGCAGGACGGTCAGGTCACCCTTGGCGACGGCCTGGATGTAGTCGAACACCGCGACGTCGACGCGCTTGAGCATGGACGTGATGATGACGTCCTTGTCAGCCGCGACGGTCTTCTGGTTGTACTGGTCGGAGTCGACCCCGATGGCCAGCGCGTTGCCCGCCTTGGCGGCGTCGAAGACGCCCTTACCGGAAGCACCGGCGGCGTGGTAGATGACGTCCGCGCCCTTGGCGATCTCGGCCGCGGCCTTGGCGTTGCCCTTCGGCGGGTCCTGGAACCCGGAGAAGTCACCGGCCGGCGTGAGGTACTCGTCCTCGATCTTGATCTTGGACGAAACCGTCTTCGCGCCCTGCAGGAAGCCGGCCTCGAACTTCTGGATCAGCGGGGTGTTGACACCGCCGACGAAGCCGATGTGGCAGCTCTTGCTCTTGTACGCGGCGGCGACGCCGGCCAGGAACGAGCCCTGCTCCTCGGCGAAGACCAGCGGCGTGACGTTCGGGAGCGTGATCGAGTCGTCGTCGACGATGGCGAACTTGGTGTTCGGGTACTTCGCGGCGACGGCCTTGACGGAGTCGGCGTAGGCGAAGCCGACCGCGACGATCGGGTTCAGGCCCTGCGAAGCCATCTGGTCGAGACGCTGCTGCTTGGCCGACTCGGCCTCGCTGGCGGACGCGGTGCTCTCGTTGACCGTCGTCACGCCGAGGTCGGACTTGGCCTTGTCGGTGCCCGCGGCGGCGGCGTCGTTGAACGACGCGTCACCCCGGCCGCCGACGTCGAAGGCCAGGCCGATCTTCAGCTGGCTGCCGTCGACCTTGCCGCCGGCGGCCGCGCTGCTCGAAGCGGCGGCGGGCGCGGCGGGCGGCTTCTGCGCGGTCACGCAGTCCGAACCGCCCGACGAAGGCGCGGCACTGTTGTTACTGCTGCCACCGCTCGAGTCCTTGGCGCACCCGGCCAGGGCGAGCACCCCGGCCATGGTCACTGCGGCCAGCGCGGTTCCACGCATGCGACGCAACGTGAGTCTCCCTCCCCGCTGATCCAGCGGATGGTCAAGAGCACGACCCGGCCCACTGCCGGGTCGACCGCCAGACCGTACCCAACGGACAGGAAAGCGCCATAGGAACGGCACGCTACGTAACACAAACGTTTACTCACGAGTCGCGCGCGCGACGACATGTATACCCAAAGTGATCATCGGGCGTACTGCGAGCCACTTTCGCCGGACTCGCGGGCGTCGGGACGGCCAAAATGCCGCCGGACGTCACCGATTGTGCCGGGTGCCGGTGATCCGCCGCCGGCACCGTCACTCTGTGAGATGACGGGGATTCAGGCGCAAGTGAGCCGAGCGGCGGCCCAATCGCTGCGGTCGTAGGAGTTGCCGTCGCCGCCGTCGGTGACCACCAGCCGCAGGTAGCGGGCGCCGTGGAGGTCCGCCGTCAGCGGGACCGCCGGGTCCTGCCACGTCCGGACGCCGGTCGCGGCGACCCGGGAGCCGTCCGCGTAGACCTCGAACGTCGCCGAGCCCTGCTTGTTCGTCGCCTCGCGTTCGTCGTCCACGCCGACGTCCGCGGTGAACGTCGTGCAGTGGCCGCCCAGGTAGAAGACGACCTCGCTGGGGGCGTGCGCGCCGAGGCCCTTCGGGTAGACGACGCCGTTGATCGTCAGGGGCTTGCCGTCACCGGCCGGGATGCTGCCGTTGGACATGTCCCGCTCGACCGGGCCGTAGCCGTTCTTCTCCGCCGCCCAGCGCAGGTCGCTCGCCCACGCCGGCCCGGTGGGTGGCGCCGCGGGCACCGTCAGCCGCTGGTCACCGGCCCAGCTCAGCGGGCCGAACCCGAGCGCGCGGTACGTGACGCCGCCGCCCAGCACCGCCGTGGTGCCTTCGGTTCCGGCCGGCGGGGTGACCCGCCAGCGTCCTGCGGCGGTGTCGCCGGTACCCAGCACGAACGCCCGTGGCCGGGCCACCTGCTCGACGCGCCAGCCGGCGGGCGCGGACAGCGTCACGCGCGGGTCGAACACCGGGACGCGGGCCTCGTCGGTCGCGGACACGGTGACTTCGAACGGCCGGCCTGCCGGAGTGATCTCCCCCGGCACGCCGGGCACCGGCGCGGCCAGCTCGACCCCGGTGCGCACGAGCGGCTCGTTCCGCAGCCAGGAGCCACCCGCGTGGACCCGGTAGACGACCGTCGCGTGCGGCGGGACGACCGCGGAGATCCGGCCCGCGGTCTGGAAGTCGCGGCGGGCCCAGAGGTCGCGGGCGGCGTACCCGGCGGCCTGGGGCAGCCCGGCGGCCGCGGCGGTGGTGCCGATCGTGGCGTTGGCGGAAGTCTCGTTGAAGAGCGCGACCGCGACGTCGCCGTTCGCGAGGGGCTTGGCGAAGACCCAGTGACCGTCCTGCTTGGACAGCAGGCGCGCCTGGACGCCGCGGCGGTCCTGGTCGAGGGCGATGACCTCGGCGTTGCGCAGCACGTCGAAGTTCTCCGGGGACACCTTGCGCAGGTCGGCGCCGATGAGCAGCGGAGCGGCCATCATGGCCCACAGCGAGAAGTGGGACCGGTACTCCTCGGTCGTCATGCCGCCGTTGCCGACCTCGAGCATGTCGGGATCGTTCCAGTGGCCCGGACCGGCGTAGGGCGCGAGCGGCGCGTTCGCCGCGAGGATCTGGACCATCTTGGCCCAGTTGTCCTTGATGTCGCCGGTGGTGCGCCACAGGTGCCCGACGCCCGCACCCCACTCCCACGGCTTGTTCTCGCCCCACTCGCAGAGCGAGTACACGATCGGGCGACCGGTCTTCGCCAGCGCGTCGCGCATCTTCGGGTACCGCTCGAGCGCGGGCCGTCCGGCGTTGTTGCAGTTGTCGTACTTGAGGTAGTCGACACCCCAGTCCGCGAACGTCTGCGCGTCGACGTCCTCGTGGTCGAGCGCGCCGGGCTGGGTCTTCGCGCAGGTCACCGTGCCCGCGCTGGTGTAGATGCCGAACTTGAGGCCCTTCGAGTGGACGTAGTCGGCCAGCGCTTTCATCCCGCTCGGGAAGCGCGCCTTGTTCGCCTGCATCCGGCCGTCGGCGTCGCGAACCGGCTCGGCCCAGCAGTCGTCGACGTTGACGTACTGGTAGCCGGCCGCCTTCAGGCCCTGGGCGACGAAGATGTCGGCGGTGTCGCGGATGATCCGCTCGTCGACGGCGCAGCCGGTGGTGTTCCAGTTGTTGAAGCCCATCGGCGGCGTCAGCGCCAGTCCGTCGGGCAGCGCCCGCGCGGGCGTGACCACCGCCACGGGAAGCAGAACCGCGACGGCGATCACCAAGCCGAGTCGTCGCACCAGAACGTCACCCCATCGTGAGAGATCCGATGTATCTGGCAGCGACAGTAGAAATGACCCGCCGGTTGGTCAACAACAAACCGGATGCACCAGCCTTTTGGTCTAGTGCATCAGATATCAGACTCCACAGACGTCAGATCTACAGTGACCAGAAGGCCGTGCACCTCTGCACGACCGAGTGCGCTGCGCCACACCGCCGGGTGGCGGCACGCGAGTACCGGTGTCTGGTCCATCACAGAGGGGAACCCGGAGGTGAGCCGGGTGCCGGGTGCGGGTCTAGCATCCGATTCATCCAGGCTCGATGACGTTGATCTCGGCACTGCCGCCGTCCCACGGCGACTGCGGACCTCACGACCACCGGGCACATAGTCAGACGTTGGAGGCCGTTCACCGATGTCCACCACGGCGAGCACTGCCACCTCGGCAGAGGCGAGCGATCGGGCGGGTGCCTCACGCCGGCAGGGGACCTTCTACCGGGGCGACCCCGGCATGTGGTCCTGGGTGCTGCACCGCATCACCGGCGTGCTCACATTCTTCTTCCTCTTCGTGCACGTGCTCGACACCGCGCTGGTGCGCGTGTCGCCGAACACCTACGACCAGGTCATCGAGACGTACAAGACCCCGATCGTCAACCTCCTCGAGGTCGGCCTGGTCGGCGCGGTCCTGTTCCACGCGCTCAACGGCATCCGCGTCATGCTGGTCGACTTCTGGTCGAAGGGCCCGAAGCTGCAGAAGGCCATGCTCTGGGTGATCGGCGTGGTCTGGGTCGTCGTGATGGTCCCCGGTGCGTTCTTCATGCTGAAGCGCACCGTCGAAACGCTCTTCGGGGGTAACTGACATGGCCGACCTCGCCCTCGCGAACCCCCGCGCGCCGAAGCGTCCCGCCGCCCGCCGGAGCAACTTCGAGCTCTACAGCTGGCTGTTCATGCGGATCTCCGGCCTCGCGCTGATCATCCTGGTGCTCGGCCACCTGCTGATCATGAACATCCTCGACGGCGGTGTGCACCGCATCAACTGGGGCTTCGTCGCCGGTCGCTGGGCCTCGCCGTTCTGGCAGTTCTGGGACCTGGCCATGCTCTGGCTGGCCGAGATCCACGGCGGCAACGGGCTGCGCACCATCATCGACGACTACGCGCGCAAGGACAGCACGCGGTTCTGGCTGAAGATCCTGCTCTACGTGTCCATGGCGCTGATCCTGGCCGTCGGCACGATGGTGATCTTCACCTTCGACCCGAACATGCCCGCGAACTGACTCCGGAGACTTCCTGCCATGCAGTTCCACAAGTACGACGTGGTGATCGTCGGCGCCGGCGGCGCCGGGATGCGCGCGGCCATCGAGTCCGGCCAGCGGGCCCGCACCGCGGTCCTCACCAAGCTCTACCCGACCCGGTCCCACACCGGCGCGGCCCAGGGCGGCATGTGCGCCGCGCTGGCGAACGTCGAAGAGGACAACTGGGAGTGGCACACCTTCGACACGATCAAGGGCGGCGACTACCTGGTCGACCAGGACGCCGCCGAGATCATGGCGAAGGAGGCCATCGACGCGGTCCTCGACCTCGAGAAGATGGGCCTGCCGTTCAACCGCACGCCCGAGGGCAAGATCGACCAGCGCCGCTTCGGCGGGCACACGCGTGACCACGGCAAGGCCGCGGTCCGCCGCGCCTGCTACGCCGCGGACCGCACCGGCCACATGATCCTCCAGACGCTGTACCAAAACTGCGTCAAGTACGGCACCGAGTTCTTCAACGAGTTCTACGTGCTCGACCTCGTCACCACCCCGGACGAGAACGGCAACCCGGTCGCCTCCGGCGTCGTCGCCTACGAGCTGGCCACCGGCGAGCTGCACGTCTTCCAGGCGAAGTCGATCGTGATGGCCACCGGCGGCGCGGGCAAGATCTTCAAGACGACGTCGAACGCGCACACCCTCACCGGTGACGGCCTCGGCATCATCTTCCGCAAGGGCCTGCCGCTGGAGGACATGGAGTTCTTCCAGTTCCACCCGACCGGCCTCGCGGGGCTGGGCATCCTGATCTCGGAAGCCGTCCGCGGCGAGGGCGGGATCCTGCGCAACGCGTCCGGCGAGCGGTTCATGGAGCGCTACGCCCCCACCATCAAGGACCTCGCCCCGCGCGACATCGTGGCGCGCTCGATGGTGCAGGAAGTGCTGCAGGGCCGGGGTTGCGGGCCGAACAAGGACTACGTCGTCCTGGACGTCACGCACATCCCCGAGGAGACGCTGAACGCGAAGCTCCCGGACATCATGGAGTTCTCCCGGACCTACCTGGGCGTCGACCCGGTCAAGGAGCCGGTGCCGGTGTTCCCGACCTGTCACTACGTGATGGGCGGCATCCCGACCAACATCCACGGCGAGGCGTTGCGGGACAACGAGAACGTCATCCCGGGTCTCTACGCGGCGGGCGAGGTCGCGTGCGTGTCCGTGCACGGCTCGAACCGCCTGGGCACGAACTCGCTGCTGGACATCAACGTGTTCGGCCGCCGCGCCGGCATCGCGGCCGCGGAGTACGCGCTGGCGCACGAGCACGTCGAGCTGCCGGCGGAGCCCACCAAGCTGGTGGAAGAGCAGCTGGCGGGCCTGCTGTCGGAGCACGGCGACGAGCGCGTCGCCGACATCCGCAAGGAAATGCAGCAGACGATGGACTCGCACGCGTCGGTGTACCGGACCGAGGACACGCTGAAGCAGGCGCTGACCGACGTCCAGGCGCTGAAGGCGCGTTACCAGCGGATCACCGTGGCGGACAAGGGCAAGCGGTACAACACCGACCTGCTCGAGGCCGTCGAGCTGGGCTTCCTGCTGGAGCTGGCCGAGGTGCTGGTCGTGGGCGCGATCGCCCGCAAGGAGTCCCGCGGCGGCCACGCGCGCGAGGACTACCCGACCCGCGACGACACGAACTTCATGCGCCACACCATGGCCTACAAGCAGGGCGCCGAGCTGACCTCGGACATCCGCCTGGACTACAAGCCCGTGACCTTCACCCGCTATGAGCCGATGGAGCGGAAGTACTGATGACTGCTATTGCTGAAGCTCCTTCGGCTTCTGCTTCCGATGAGCACACGCCGATCACGGTCACGCTGAAGATCCTCCGGTTCAACCCGGAGGTGGATTCGGAGCCGCACTGGGAGTCCTACGAGGTCCCGGCGCAGCGCACCGACCGCCTGCTCAACCTGCTGTTCTACGTCAAGGACTACATCGACGGCACGTTCTCGTTCCGCCGCTCGTGCGCCCACGGCGTGTGTGGTTCGGACGCGATGCAGATCAACGGCATCAACCGCCTGGCGTGCAAGGTCCTGATGAAGGACCTGCTGTCCCCGAACGGCAAGCCGACGACGATCACGATCGCCCCGATCAAGGGCCTGACGACGTTGAAGGACCTGTACGTCGACATGGACCCGTTCTTCGAGGCGTACCGGGCGATCAAGCCGTACCTGATCAACTACAGCCCCGAGCCCACCCGCGAGCGTCTCCAGTCCCAGGCGGACCGCGACCGGTTCGACGACACGACGAAGTGCATCCTGTGCGCCTGCTGCACGTCCTCGTGCCCGGTGTACTGGAACGACGGCTCGTACTTCGGCCCGGCGGCGATCGTGAACGCCCACCGGTTCATCTTCGACTCCCGTGACGAGGGAGCGGAGGAGCGCCTGGACATCCTCAACGATGGTGAGGGTGTGTGGCGTTGCCGGACGACGTTCAACTGCACGGACGCGTGTCCGCGCGGGATCCAGGTGACCAAGGCGATCCAGGAAGTGAAGCGCGCACTGTTGTTCAAGCGCGTCTGACGCTCTCCACAACATCGAAAGGCCCCCGCTCAAGCGAGCGGGGGCCTTTCGCAAACCGGCAGCCGGCAGCGAAGGCCGACCACGAGGTCACCAGACCTCCCCCGCCCCTCATCCCAGCCGCTCTTCAGCCGACGGTCGGGTTTGTCAAGGCACGCTTTCCCGCCTTGACAAACCCGAGCGGCGGCTGAGAATCCCACCGGAGGGGCGGGGGAGGTCGGACCCGCTTTGCCGCGGCAGGGTCAAGTCACGGCAGAGCTGAGCCTGGGTCAAAAGCAAAAGCATGTCCTCGCCGGACCGGCAGGCTCCGGGATGACCACCGTCTCGCTGCCATCTCACTTCTCTGAGGTGGGCCGCTGGGTGGTCATCCCGTCGCCTGATTGAGGCCTATCACTTTGAGCCGGGCCCGCAAGCTTGCGTTGCTGTCCTGCGTTGCGCTGTGGGTTGCGGGCCCGGCTCAAAGTGATTTCACGGCCTCAGGCGACGGGATGACCACGCAGCTCCTTTATCGGGTGTCGCTAGCGGACCGCGTCCAGGGCGTTGACCAGGCCGTGGCCGTAGTACGAGTTGTTCTTCGCCGGCCCTGTGCACTCCGTCTCCGCCGACGCGCACTTCACCGGGTCCGCCTCGCCCGTCAGGACCTTCGCCAGCAGCTGTGGCGGCAACCCTCGGAAACGAGACGCGATCAGCGCCGCAACCCCCGCCGCGTGTGGCGAGGCCATCGACGTGCCGCACTTCGAGCCGTACAGGCCGCCGAACACCGTTGTTGACAGCGGGCAGGACGGGCCCGCCTCCGGCGGGATCGGCGCGAAGTCCCCACCCGGAGCCGTGACATCGATCGACCCGTAGTTGCTGAACGACGACTTCGTCCCCGCATACCCCACCGAAGACACCGTCACCACGCCGTCGATCGCCTTCGGGAGGATTCCGCACGACGAGTCCACCGGGTGCGGGCGGTTCGGGTCCGTCGTCTGCGCCGTCGTGTCGAAGCCCGAGTTGCCCGCCGCCGACACGTTCAGGACTCCGTGGCGCGTCGAGTACTGGATCGCGCGCCGGACCGCCTCGTAGGCTGCCGCGTCGCCCGGCTCCTTCGAGCAGAAGAACATGCCCGGGTCGATGTAGTAGCTGTTGTTCGTCACCGGGAAGCCGTGCTCGGCCGCCCACACGAAACCGCACACCGCCGACTCCGGGAAGATGTAGCCGTCGTCGTTGACCACCTTCACCGAAGCCAGCTTTACCCCCGGTGCGATGCCCGTGAAGCCCGCTGCCGGGTCCTTGCCCGCGATCGTGCCCGCCACGTGCGTCCCGTGGTCGGACGTCGTCGGGGCCCAGGACGCCGGCGAAGTGTCCGCAGCCCCCGTGATGCAGCCCGCCGACTCCGAAGGCGAGACCGCTGCCTTGAGCGCGGGGTGCGTCGCGTCGATGCCCGAGTCCAGGACGCCGACCGTCACCGAACGGCTGCCCTGGTACTTCTTGTTCGCCTCGGGCGCGTGGATCGCCTTCATGTCCCACTGCTGCGCCGACAGGTCACCGGCCGCGGCAACAGAACGCGTGTCCTCCAGCGTCCGGACCGCGCCCAGCGAAGAGCGGGCCGCCCCAGCCGCAGAAGCCACGTCCTTCCCGCCCGAATACGCCCGGTAGACGCCGATCTTCTGCTGGAAGTCCGCGTTGCGCGAGCTGGCGATCGCGACGCCGATCTCGCCGTAGTACGCCACCTTCGTGCCGCACTTGGCCGCCAGCTCCTTGTCGACCGCCGAAGCGCGCGTGCCCGGCTGGTAGGTCACGACGTACGTGTACGGCGTGCTCGTCGTGTCGCAGGCGGCCGGCGCGGCCTCCGCGGCCGGGGCCGCCGCGAACAGGCCGCCCCCGACGGCCAGCACGAGCGGGGCCGCCATTCGGCGTAAACGGGACATTCCACCTCCAGAGTCAGTGGCGTCAACCTAAACCGGCCCCGGGGACCGCGCCACCGACCAAAGTCAGGAGGCGACCCGGGACGCGCGGAACGCGCGCCAGCCCAGCACGCCGATGATCGTCCCGAGCACGAACGACACGACCGTCAGCACCGCGTGCACCACGAAGTACGCGGTCGGCGAGCCGTCGGGGGTCCACGACTGGTCGCTGGCCCACAGGTTCTTGGCGAAGGTGATCCAGATGATCCACGACCACACGCCGAAGGCCAGCAGGAACAGCGAGGTGCCTCGGGAAATCCGCATGCCCCTGAGTATGCGACGCGCGCCTCGGCGCTAGATTGCGTGGGTGCACTCCGCTGTCTTCCGGTCGCTCAAGGTCTTCACGACGACGCTCGCCGCCGCCCTCCTGGCCCTGAGCACCCCGGTCCTCGCGGCCGCGGCGCCGCAGCAGGGCCAGTGCGCGAACCGCCAGGCTCCGCCGGCCCCCGTCGACACGTCGGAGCGGCCCGCCCCCGGCCAGCAGGTCCCGGCCGCGCTGGCCGTGCCCGCCGTCCCGGTCGGCGGCCCGCGGATGGCCGAGTGCGGCCTGGTCACCCCGGACGGCGCGCTCAACCCGCCGGACGGCAACACCGCGGCGTCGTGGGTGGTGCAGGACCTCGACACCGGCGCGATCGTCGCGGCGAAGGACCCGCACGCCCGGGAGCGGCCGGCGTCGCTGATCAAGACGCTGCTCGCGCTCGTCGTGGTCACCCAGCTGAACCCGCAGCAGGTGCTCGTCGCGACGAAGGAGGACGCCGAGCAGGAGTGCACCTGCGTCGGCCTCGTCGCCGGCGGCCAGTACACCGTCGACCAGCTGCTCCACGGCCTGCTGATGCACTCGGGCAACGACGTCGCGCACGCCTTCGCCACGGCGCTCGGCGGGGTCGACGCCGCGGTGACCAAGATGAACGCGCTGGCGGCCCGCATCGGCGCGCACGACACGCGCGCCGCGACGCCGTCGGGGCTCGACGGGCCGGGCATGTCGACCTCGGCCTACGACCTGAGCCTGATCTTCCACTACGCGATGAAGCAGCCGGAGTTCGCGAAGGTCGTCTCGACGAAGAACTTCGAGATCCCGGCGACCGGCGGCAAGCCGGCCATCCCGATCTACAACGACAACAAGCTGCTCGGCGTCTACCCCGGCTTCCTCGGCGGCAAGACCGGCTTCACCGACGACGCCCGCCACACCTACGTCGGCGCGGCGCAGCAGAAGGGCAAGCGGCTCGCGGTCGTCATGCTGCGCGCCGAGCAGAAGCCGACGAAGGTCGTCGACCAGGCGGCGAAGCTGCTCGACTACGGCTTCGCGCTGGAGGCCGACCGCGCGGTGCCGGTCGGCCGGATCGACTACCAGTCCCCGGTCGCCACGCCCGACGGCAGTGACCCGTCTTCGGTCGCCGACGGCGGCACCGGCAACAGCGGGACGTCTTCGGCCGCGTCCGCCGCCAAGGAGGACCCGTTCGGCGTCACCGGCTGGATCATCACGCTGGTGGTGTTCCTGATCATCGTCGGCGGGTTCGTCGTCGGGCGCCGGCGCAACAAGGCCGCCAACTAGCGGAACCCGGGGCCGGGTTCCGGGGTCACCTTGTCGGTGGTGACCGCGCCACCGCAGTGTCCACACGCGACATACGTCTCCGAAATCTCGCCGCAGTCCTTGTGCCGCAACAGGATCGGCGGGCCTTCCGGACCGGCCAGGTGCTTGTCGCCCCACTGCATCAGCGTGACGACGGCGCCGAAGAGGTCCCGCCCGGCCTGCGTGAGGTGGTATTCGGGACGATCCGGCACGTCTTCGACGCGCGTCAGCACGCCCGCCTCGACGAGCGTCTTGAGCCGGGCGGACAACGTCGGGCGCGGGATCGACAGGTTGCGCGCGAACTCGCCGTAGCGGCGCACGCCGAAGAACGCCTCGCGCAGGATGAGCAGGCTCCACCGCTCGCCGACCAGGTCGAGCGCCCGCCCGACCGAGTCCGCCGTGAAGCGGTGCGTCAGGTCGGTCACAGCGCCAGCACCAGCTTGCCGGTGTTCTCGCCGCGGAACAGCTTGAGCAGCGTCTCCGGGAACTTCGCGATCCCGCCTTCGACGACGTCTTCACGCGACTTCAGCTTGCCCTCGCCCAGCCAGCCGGCCAGCGCGGCGATCGCCTCCGGGTAGCGCTCGGCGTAGTCGGAGAAGACGAACCCGGTCATCGACGCGCGCCGCACCAGCAGCTGCATGTAGTTGGCCGGGCCGCGCGGGCCTTCGGTGCTGTTGTACTGGGAAACCGCGCCGCTGAGCACGATCCGGGCGCCGCGCGCGAGCCGGGCCAGCGCCGCCTCGAGGACGTCGCCGCCGACGTTGTCGAAGAAGACGTCGATGCCGTCGGGCGCGTGCTCCTTGAGGTCGGCGCGGACGTTCCCGGCGCGGTGGTCGACGGCGGCGTCGAAGCCGTACTCCTCGACCAGCATCCGGCACTTTCCGGGCCCGCCCGCGATGCCGACGACGCGGCAGCCGTGGATCTTGGCGAGCTGGCCCACCACGATCCCGACGGACCCGGCCGCGGCCGAGACGGCGACCGTCTGGCCCGGCTCGGGCCGGCCGACGTCGAACAGCCCGAAGTAAGCGGTGATCCCGCTGATCCCGAGCGCGCCGAGGAACGTCGGCGCCGGCGCGAGCGACGTGTCGACGATCGTGACGCCCTTGCCGTCCGAGACGGCGAAGTCCTGGACGCCGAAGGTCCCGAACACGCTCTGCCCGGCGCGGAAGCCCGGGTGGCGTGACTCGACGACCTCGGCGATCCCGGCCGCGCGCATGACTTCGCCGATGCCGACCGGCGGGACGTAGGACCGGCCGGCGTTCATCCACGTGCGCATCGCGGGGTCGAGCGACAGGTACCGGACCTTGACCAGGAACTCGCCGTCGCCGGGCGCCGGAACGGCTTCCTCGGTGTACTGCCAGTCGGTGTCCTTCGGCAGCCCGGCGGCCGGACGGGCGGCGAGGCGGTACTGGGCGTTGACGGGCACGGGACTCCTCAGAGCTGTTCGGTGCGGGCGGGGACGCCCAGCAGCAGCTTGCCGGACAGCTCGAAGCTGGCCGGGTTGACCTGGAAGTGGGCGGTCGCCGTGTGCGCGTCGCGGAAGCGGCGCTGCAACGGCGAAGTTTCGTAGATCGCCGCCCCGCCGCCCAGGTCGTACATGCTTTCGGCGACCTTCGCGGCGGTGCGCGTGACGTGGGTGGCGGCCAGGCGCAGGCCCAGCTTGAGCGCGTCCGGTACCGGTTCCGTGCCCTGCGCGGCCTGCCAGGCGTCGTCGATGCTGGTGTAGAAGAGCAGCCGCGCCGCACGCAGGGCGGCTTCGGCCTCCGCGACGGCGGCCTGGGTCTGCGACCGCTCGGCGAGCGACCGGCTGGAGCCGAGAGGTTTGCGCGTCGAGGCGAGGGCGACGAGGTCGTCGATCGCGCCGCGTGCGTTGCCCAGCGCGGCCGCCGCGACCGACAGCGCGAAGAAGCCGAAGAGCGGGAAGCGGTGCAGTGCAACGGCTTCCGCGGGTGGCCCGCCCATCACCGAGAAGACGCGGTGCTCGGGGACGAACAGCTCGTCGGCCACGCAGTCGTGGCTGCCGGTGCCGCGCAGGCCGTTCGTGTGCCAGGTGTCCAGCACTTCGATCTCGGCCTTGGGCAACGCGGCGACGTACAGCTCCTTTTCGTGCACGAACCCGGCGAACAACCAGTCGCAGTGCGGGATGCCGCTGCAGAACGGCCAGCGCCCGGAGACGGTGTAGCCACCGTCGGTCTTGCGGCCGGTGCCGCGCGGGGCCCAGACACCGGCGGCGACCGTCTTCGGGTCCCCGAAGACCTCTTCGGCACACTTCGCCGGGGCGTAGGCGGAGAGCAGGCTGCTCGTCACGGCGATCGAGACGCACCAGCCGGCCGAAGCGTCACCGCGCGCGACCGTCTCCGCGGTTTCGAGGCTGAGCGCGGGCGGCGCTTCCGGGCCGCCCAGGTAGCCGGGGACGCCGCTGCGCAGGAGCTGGGCGTCGGTCAGCTTGGCGACGAGCTCCGCGGGCAACGCGCGGCGCTGCTCGGTGACCGGCGCGAGCGTCTGGGCGAGGGCGGCACACTCGCGGGCGGCGTCCAGCATGAAACCTCCGGTTCAGATTTCTTACCGGTTCAGTTTCTTTACCGCGGGTCTCACTGTCAAGGCTTGCGGCGGCCACCCAGCCACGCGAGCAGGGCCCCGGCGCTGAACGCCCCCGCGACGGCGCCGAGCCCCGGCCCGCGCTGCACGGTGACGGCCTGTTCGAGCCGCACCGGCGGCGGGGGCTGGACGACCTCGCGCTGGTTCTCCTTCGCTGTCGCGGTCCACGCCGTGATAAGCAGGAGGAAGCGCGAGACGAGGTTCGCGAAGACGA
This sequence comes from Amycolatopsis sp. NPDC005961, assembly GCF_040629235.1. NCBI lineage: Bacteria > Bacillati > Actinomycetota > Actinomycetes > Pseudonocardiales > Pseudonocardiaceae > Amycolatopsis > Amycolatopsis sp. NPDC005961. The sequence goes on from NZ_JBEXVF010000022.1 coordinate 49,241, forward strand.
GCAGCCCGATGACCGGCCCGAACAGCGCGGCCGACGGCGACTTCGTGACGCTGGCCAGGTAGATCGAGCCGACCTGCTGCAGGATGACGAACCCGACGGCGGCCACCACGGCACCCTTGACGGCACTGCGCAGCGCGACCTGTTCGCGCGGGAGCCGCGCGATCACCCAGAGGAAGACGAGGGTGTTGGCGATCAGCCCGAGCACGATCGTCGCCACGCGGAGCAGGTAGATCGCCCAGGTCTGGTCGGCGAGCCCGACGAGTTCGAGCAGGAACTGCCCGACCCCGCCTCCGACAGCGGTCAGCGCAAAGGAAACGATGAGCGCGACCCCGAGTCCGATCAGCGCGACGAGGTCCTTGAGCGTCTGCTTCACGACCGGCTGCGGCTGCTTTTCCTGGCCCCACTGCGCGGTGAGCGCGTCCCGGAGGTTCGACATCCAGCCGATGCCGGAGTAGAGGGCGATGAGCAGGCCGAAGATCCCGATCCCGCCCCCGGAGTCGAGCGCGCCCTTGACGATGCCGTTGACCAGCTCTTGGAGACCTTCCGGCACGGAGCCGTTGATGCCGTCGGTGATCTTCTTGATGATCGCCTGGTCGTGGTTGACGACCAGGCCGACCACGGCGAAGGCGACCATGAACAGCGGGAAGACGGACAGGACGCTGAAGTAGGTGATGGCGGCGGCGTAGTGGTTGCCGTACCGCTCGGTGAAGGCCTCGTTGGCCCGGATCAGGTGATCGAGCCACGGGTACTTCCGCCGCAGCCGCGGCAGGAGCTTTTCCTTCTCTTCGTTCGCCACTGTGAAACGCTAACCACGCCAGGTGACTCCCGCAACGCGAGCGGTCTCCGTGAGGGATGCGAGCGTTTCCGGGAGGGGCCTTCGCGGCCAGAGCTGACACCGTCCGGCTCGGCGACCGCGGCGCGGCCTCTGGTTGTCCACAGTCCTCGGCAGTTGTGGACAAGCCGCTGGTCCGGCACCGCGCAAGCCCGAATCGTCGGTGGGCGCCGATAGACTGGACGTGGGCACGCCCCCCAGGGAAGGGCGGGGGCCGCTTCAGGGTCGGCGGCGGCCCCAAGTCCACAAGAACCTGGGTCCCGCAACCTCGTGGCCCGCGGTCAGGGGTGGCCCGCGGTCAGGTGTAGCCCCCGGTCAGGTGTGACCCGCGGTCAGGTGCGTGCGCGCCGCCTGTTCTTCGCTTACGTGAGGGAGGCGAGCAGCGCCGGATAGGCGTCCTCTTCGCGCAGGACCACGGCCCGCGGGCGCGTCGCCGCGTACCGGGTCACTCGGTCGTACGCCGCCACCAGGTCTTTGTCCGTCAGTGGCTCCGCCGTCTCGATCTCCGGCGAACTGCGCCCGGCGAAGCGCCGCCGGGTCTCCGCGAGGCCGGGCAGAAGCACGATCTCGTGGAAGCTCGCGCCGGTCTCCGCGGCCAATTCTTCGAGCCGCTCGGCGAAGCCCGGCCGGGCCAGCAGCTGCGGCACCACGACGTCGTGACCCGCGGTCAGGTGCGTGCGCGCCGCCGCCAGCGCGATCTCCCGCGCCAGCAGGCCCGCCTCGCCCGGCGACGACCGCCACCCGCCGACCATCGCGCGGACGCGATCCACGTCCAGGGCGAGCGCCGGCGGGTGGGCGTCGGCGTAGTGCCGGGCGAGCGTCGATTTGCCGCTGCCCGGCGGGCCGTTCACCAGGATCAGCTTCACGCGTCAGCGGACGGGCGGCAGGAAACCGATCCGCTGGTACGTCTTGGCCAGCGTCTTCGACGCCACGTCGCGGGCGCGCTCCGCACCCGCCGCGAGGACCTTGTCCAGCTCCGCGACATCGTCCAAATAGGACTTGGCGCGCTCCTGGATCGGGGTCACCCACTCGACGAACACCTCGCCGACGTCCTTCTTCAGGTCGCCGTAGCCCTTGCCCTCGTACGCCGCTTCGAGGTCGGCGATCGACCGGTCGGTCAGGGCCGAGTAGATCGTCAGCAGGTTCGACACGCCCGCCTTGTTCTCGGTGTCGAACTTCACCTCGCGGCCCGTGTCGGTGACCGCCGAGCGGATCTTCTTGGCCGAGCGCTTCGGGTCCTCGAGCAGCTCCACGATCCCGTTGGCGCTGGAGGCCGACTTGCTCATCTTGGCCGTCGGGTCCTGGAGGTCGTAGATCTTCGCCGTGTCCTTGATGATGTACGGCTCGGGCACGACGAACGTCTTGCCCAGCCGGTTGTTGAAGCGCTGCGCGAGGTCGCGCGTCAGCTCCAGGTGCTGGCGCTGGTCCTCGCCGACCGGGACCGCGTCGGCCTGGTAGAGCAAGATGTCCGCGGCCTGCAGGATCGGGTACGTGAACAGGCCGACGCTGGAGCGGTCGGAGCCCTGCTTCGCGGACTTGTCCTTGAACTGCGTCATCCGGCCGGCCTCGCCGAACCCGGTCTGGCACTCCATGACCCAGCTCAGCTGGGCGTGCTCCGGGACGTGGCTCTGCACGAACAGGGCACTGCGCCGCGGGTCGATGCCGATCGCGAGCAGCTGGGCGGCCGAGACGCGGGTGCGCTGCCGCAGCACCTTCGGGTCCTGCTCGACGGTGATGGCGTGCAGGTCGACGACGCAGTAGAACGGCTCGTGGGTGTCCTGCAGCCGCACCCACTGGCGCAGCGCGCCGAGGTAGTTGCCGAGGTGGAACGAGTCGGCGGTGGGCTGGATCCCGGACAGGACCCGCGGGCGGCGGTCAGCTGCGACGGTCTGCTCTTCGGACACGTGAGGATTCTTCCAGGCCGGACCGCGCGGCGGGTGCCGAGGGGGCCCAAGCTGGGGATTCTTCCAACCTGCGACGCGCGCGAGGTATCGGCGGCAAGACGCGTGATCGGAGGGCCGACACGCGTGATCAGGCGGTCGACACGCGTGATTGGTGGGTCAACTCGCGTGATTGGGGAGTCGACACGCGTACCCGGGGGTCGACTCGCGTGCCCAAACGGACGACACGCGTACTTGAACGGACGACACGCGTACCTGGGCGGACGACACGGTGTGGCCCGCAGCTGGTCGGGCAGGTGCGCGCCGGTTTAGCCAGGCGGGTGGCTGGTTGGGGCAGGCACGGCGAGTTGGTCAGGCGGGCGCCGGGTCCGGGGGCAGGCGCGCCGGTTTGGCCAGGCGGGCGGCTGGTTGGGGCAGGCACGGCAAGTTGGTCAGGCGAGCGCCGGGTGGAGCAAGCGCGCCGGGGTTGGGCAGGCGCGGCGAGTTGGTCAGGCGGGCGCCGGGTGGAGCAAGCGCGCCGGGCTGGCCGGGCGCGGCGAGTTGGTCAGGCGGGCGCCGGGTGGAGCAAGCGCGGCGGGCTGGCCAGGCGCGGTGCGTGGGGTCAGGCGTGCGGGCGCTGGGTGAGGAACGGGCGGGTCGGCGTGGCGTCGGGCTCGCCGAGGACGGCTTCGGCCATCGCCGTGACCGGGCCGGGTGCTTCGGGGACGGCCGGAGCGGCCTCGGCGATGCGGGTCTTGCGGCGCTGGCGCAGCACACCCAGCGTCATGCCGACGATGCCGAGCGCGACCGCGACCAGCCCGACCGGGCCGAGCACGCCGAAGCTCTCCGCGTTGGTCTCCGCCTGCGCCGTCACGACGTCGGCGAACGCGTTCCCGCCGCCGGCCACGAGCAGCGCGACCGGGACGAGCGCGACCACGGCGACCGCGCGGGATCCGCGCAGGGTGGACCGCATCAGGCTTTGACCTGGGTTGCGCACCGGAGTGCCTCCCGCGAGTGACGAGCGAAACGCTCACCCATACGAGTGAGGCGCTGCATGCTGCTGGTCAAAAAACTACCGAGTGTGTCAAGACCCGGAGGCGCTGACCGGCTTGGCGGCCGAGACTAGCGCCCAACCGAAAACACGAGCCGGGCACCCCCAGGGTTCACGCCGCCACCCGAGTGGGCGTTGCGCAAGACGGAACGCTCCTACACAAAGTAGAGAATGACCGATCCTTGTCCGATCGCTCGTCACCCGTTCATCGCAATTCGGGCTCACCCTCTGCCGTTCGCCGCAGTCACACTGCTCCGATCGCGCACTCTTATTCGGAAAACTTTTAACACGATCGAGATTGGTCTATACCTCTTGGAGTAACCCATTCGGCTCGGTCGGACCGCGCACGACCGGCGTGATCAAGAGGAGTCCCGAATGTCGTTCACCCGGTTCCTGAAGCGCACCGGAGTGGCGGTGAGCGCGCTCGCCGCGGCGGCGACCGCCGTCGTACTCCCGGCCACCACCGCGTCCGCGGCCGCGGACGCCTCCTTTGTGGTCAGCGAGGCCCAGTTCGACCAGATCTTCCCGAGCCGCAACAGCTTCTACACCTACAGCGGCCTCACCGACGCGCTGTCGGCCTACCCCGGCTTCGCCAACACCGGCGACGACACGGTGAAGAAGCAGGAAGCCGCGGCGTTCCTCGCCAACGTCAACCACGAAACCGGCGGCCTCGTCTACGTCGTCGAGCAGAACACCGCGAACTACCCGCACTACTGCGACACCAGCCAGTCCTACGGCTGCCCCGCCGGCCAGGCCGCGTACTACGGCCGCGGCCCGATCCAGCTCAGCTGGAACTTCAACTACAAGGCCGCGGGCGACGCCCTGGGCATCGACCTGCTGAACAACCCTTACCAGGTCGAGCAGGACGCGGCCGTCGCGTGGAAGACCGGCCTCTGGTACTGGAACACGCAGACCGGCCCGGGCACGATGACGCCGCACGACGCGATGGTCAACCAGCGCGGCTTCGGTGAGACCATCCGCAGCATCAACGGCTCCATCGAGTGCAACGGCGGCAACCCCACCCAGGTGCAGAGCCGGATCGACAAGTACACCCAGATCACCGGGATCCTCGGGGTCCCGACGGGCGGCAACCTGTCCTGCTGATCCGGGCGCGGCGAGAAGGGCCTTCCCGGCAGTGCGCCGGGGAGGCCCTTTTTGCGGTCAGGCCTGGGGATCGAGGTGACCGAGGAGCTTGCGCAGGACGTCGTCGAGCAGGCTCAGGTCCTTTCCGGACAGTCCGGAAAGGAGCTCGGAGACGTTCGCGGTGTGCTCGGTCATCGCGGCGTCGACGGCGTCGAAACCCTGGTCCGTCAAGCGGATCCGGAAGCTGCGGCGGTCGTTCGGGTCCAGCGCGCGCTCGACGAACCCCGCCTTCTCCAGGCGATCGAGGCGGCTCGTCATGCCGGCGCGGGACATCATCAGCGTCGCGGACAGCTCGGACGGGATCAGCGTGTAGGGCGGCCCGGACCGGCGCAACGCGGCCAGGACATCGAACTCCCCGCGTTGCAGGCCGAACTTGCCGAACACGCGCTCCTGGGCCGGGCCCAGCACGAGCGCGAGCCTGCCCATCCGGCCGGCCACGCCGATGGCGGTCAGGTCCAGGTCGGGGCGCTCGCGGTGCCAGGCCGACACGACGGCGTCGACGGCGTCTTCGTCACTCACCCGGACCACTCTATTCGACGCCAGCACTATTCGTCGCCTGATAGTTTGACAGCGAACTATCAGGCGTGGAACCATCCTCGGCATGACGACATTGCTGGTACGCCACGACGAAGCCGAGCAGCTCGGCTCGACCCCCGACACGATGACCCTGCTCGCGGACGTCTCGCAGACCGGCGGGCACCTGAGCACGAACCGCGCGTCCCTGGGCCGCGGGCGCGACGGCGCGACGCCGCACTTCCACACCTCATCGGCCGAGATGTTCTTCATGCTGGACGGCGAGCTGGAGGTCCTGAACGGCGAAGACGTCGTGACGGTGCGGACCGGCGACATGCTGTTCGTGCCGCCGCACACGACGCACGCCTTCGGCGCGAGCGAGCGTTCGGGCGCGGACGTGCTGATCGTGTTCACGCCCGGCGTCGAGCGCTTCGAGTACTTCCGGATGATCGACCGGATCCGGCGCGGCGAGGCGTCGCCGGCGGAGATCCTGGCGTCGCAGGACCGGTTCGACAACCACTTCGTGGACAGCGCGACCTGGCGCGCGGCCCGCGCGGCCTAGATGTCGTAGGTGGCGGTGACCGGCGCGTGGTCGGACCAGCGCTGGTCGTAGGCGGCGGCGCGTTCGACGACGACGTCGACGACCTTCTCGGCGAGGCCCGGGGTCGCGAGCTGGCAGTCGATGCGCCAGCCGGAGTCGTTGTCGAAGGCCTGGCCGCGGTAGGACCACCAGGTGTAGGGGCCGGGGCCTTCGGGGTCGAGGCGGCGCTGGACGTCGGCGAAGCCGGCCTCGGAGTAGACGCGGCCGAGCCAGGCGCGTTCCTCGGGGAGGAAGCCGGAGTTCTTGCGGTTGCCGCGCCAGTTCTTGAGGTCGACGGTGTCGTAGGCGATGTTCCAGTCCCCCACGACGACGACCTCGCGCCCGGCCGCGGCGGCCTTGGCCCGGAGCTCGACGAGGTAGGGCAGGAACGCGGCCATGAAGCGTTCCTTTTCGTCCTGGCGCTCGGTGCCGACGTCCCCGCTGGGGAGGTAGAGGCTCGCGACGACGACGTTCGGCAGGTGGACTTCGAGGTAGCGGCCGCTGTCCTCGAACTCCGGTTCGCCGAAGCCGATGCGGACCTCTTCGGGCTCCACGCGGCTGTAGACGGCGACGCCGTTGCGCCCCTTGACGGCCGAGGGGGCGTGCACCGCGAACCAGCCTTCGGGGTCGACGACCTCGGCGGGAAGCTGCTCGGCCGTGGCGCGCACCTCCTGACAGCAGACGACGTCGGCCTTCGTGGCGGCGAGCCACTCGACGAAGCCCTTTTTGGCGGCGGCGCGGAGGCCGTTGACGTTCACGGTGGAGACGGTCAGCACGAACTGCACGCTACCGGCCGGGCCGCTCTGCCAGACTGCCGGGCATGGGTGAGCTGACGGTGCTCGGCAGCTGCGGCGCGTTTCCGGAGCCCGGGCGGGCGTGCGCGGGATTCCTGTTGTCGCACAACGGATTCCGCATCGTCCTCGACCTCGGGTACGGCGCGGCGTCGCGCCTGTTCGCGCACGGGCTGCCCGACGCCGTCGTGGTGACGCACGAGCACCCCGACCACTGCGCGGACGTGAGCGCGCTCGGGCGAGCCTGGTACTACACGGCGTCGGCGACCGGCCGGTTGCCGTTGCACTGCACACCCGGCACGATCCGGCGCTTGGCGGCGATGGAGCCGCGGCCGCACCCGACGGAGCTGTTCGAGGTGCACGACCTCGGCGCGCCGGCCGACATCGGGCCGTTCCGCCTGACGACGTATCCGCTGCCGCACCACGTGCCGAACTTCGGCGTGCGCTTGACGGCGCCCGGGTTGACGGTGGCGTACACCGGCGACACGGGACCATCGCCGACGTTGGCCGACCTCGGCCGCGACGCGGATCTGGTCATCTGCGACGCCACTCTCCGCACCCCACCGGCGGAGGGAGAGCCCCGGTTCTTGATGACCGCGACCGAGGCGGGCCAGTGGGCGGCCGCCGCCGGAGCGCGGCGGTTGATGCTGACCCACTTCTGGCCCGGAACTGATCGCGGGGCCGCTGCCGAGGAGGCGCGCGCGGAGTTCGGTGGCGAGGTGCTGGTCGCGGAAGAGGGCCTGACGGTCGCGCTCTGACGCCCGCCCGGCTCGCCCCGCCCTGCTCCGCCACTCGCCCCCCGGCTCCTCCGCTCAGCCCGCCCGGCTCAGCCCGCACGACTCGGCCCCGCCTCAGCTGACTCGGCCCGCTTCGCCCCCAGCTCGCCTCGACCCAGCCCTTACAGCTCCGCTCGGCTCGCCCCCACTCGGCTCGGCCCTTGCAGCTCCGCTTGGTTCGCCCTCCACCCAGCTCAACTCGCCCCCCTCGGGTCGGGTCGGGTCGGGTCCGGCTCGGCTCGGCTCGGCTCGGCTCGGCTCGGCTCGGCTCGGCTCGGCTCGGAAGAGTCTCACCCTCGCGCTCCGACCCCCGTCCGAGCGCGGTCCCCAGGCTCCACTCCCCCGGCCCCGCCAAGCCGCACCGACCGAGCACTGCCGAGCACCCAAGCCCGCGGAACTCCCCCTGGAGACCCCGCGGACAACCGCACTCAGCCCGTGCCGCATTCAGTTGTCGCCCGTCCTCGGGCGGTGTCGCACCTCCTCTCACCTGCGTATTCAGCCTGATCAAGTTCTACCAGCCACCACCGACAAAAAACGCGCCTTGACGCACCAAGCTATTAGCATTAGCTTTAAAGCTATGCCAAGTAGCCAAACCGATGTCCCCTAGAGCGGGCCTGACCACCGCGACCGTGGTCGACCTGGCCCTCAAGATCGTCGACGAATCCGGACCCGAGGCCCTCACCCTCGCCAAAGTCGCCGACCGCGCGAACGTCGCCGCGCCTTCTCTCTACAAGCACGTCAAAAACGTCGCCGACCTGCGACGGCTCATCGACCTCCGAGTCGTCCAGGAGATGGCCGAAGCGCTGAGGACCGCCGCCACCGGACGGGAAGGCGCAGCGGCCGTACGCGCCCTTGCCGACGCCTACCGCGCCTACCTGCGGCGCCACCCGCACCGCACCCACGCGCTCGCCACCGCTCCCGACGAAACCGATACCGAGCTCAGCCGGGCCACGCACGCCGTTGCCGAGGTCGTCTTCGCCGTGCTCCGGCCGTTCGGCTTCGGCCACGTCCAGGCCGTGCACGCCACCCGCTGCATCCGCGCCGCCGCGCACGGCTTTGCCGGGCTGGAAGCGTCCGGGGGCTTCGGGCGGCCCGAAGACGTCGACCAGAGCTTCGAAGTCCTCAAAACCATGCTCGTCCAAGGCCTCACGAACTACGCGGAGAAACCATGAGCTTCATCGTCGCTGTCCTCCTCTTCACCGTCGGGCTCGGCGTGCTCGACGCCCGCTTCCCCTGGACGGAGGCCCGCAGATGATCGCCGGGCACTTCGGGCTCGCGGCCGCCGTCAAGGCGGGCCGGCCGGCCATTCCCGTGTGGACGCTCATGCTCGCCACCGCCTGGCTCGACGTCGTCTTCGTGCCGCTCTACCTCAGCGGCATCGAGACGGTCGACGGCGCGGGCTACGGCGGCGGCCTCATCCACGCCGACTACACGCACTCGCTCGTCGGCGCCCTTGTGCTCGCCGCCCTCTTCGGCGCGGTCGCCGCACACTGGCTCGGCCGCGAAGCCGGGCTCATCCTCGGCGGCGTCGTCTTCTCGCACTGGCTGCTCGACCTCGTCGTGCACCGCCCCGACCTGCCGATCCTGCCCGGCAACGCCGGCGACCTGCCCACGTTCGGCTTCGGGCTCTGGCGGCTGCCCGCGGTCTCGGCCGTCGTCGAACTGCTGATGCTCGCGATCGGCATCGGCCTCTACTGGCGCGCCGCCGCCAAACGCGACCCGAAGCGCGCTCGCACGCTGGGCCTGTCCGCCGCGGCGTTCGGCGTCGCCACCTCGCGCTGGACCTGCTCGGCGTGTGACGGCTCAGCAGGCGGACCCGGCGACCGGCGCGGTGAACGCGGCGGCGACCCACTTGTCGTCGGCCACCTTCCGGAAGCCGTTCTGCACGCCGGGCAACGCGTCGAACGAGGCGTCACGCAGGTACTTGCCGACGATCTTGGCGTTGCCGTCGGCGGTCTCGCGGGCGTTGAGGACGTCCGCGGTCACCGTCACCTTGCAGCCGGTGGCCGAAGCTCCCGAGGCCTGCTTGTCCGTGTTCATCACGTAGACGACGATGACCAGGACGATGGCGCCCAAGATGATCAGAGTCTTCTTCGACATGCCTTCCTCCAACCGCGTGCCCCGTCCCCCGCCAAGGGTAGGCAATCCTTTACCCGGACCGACAGCGCCGGACGCAGCAACCACCCGGAGGCGCCAATCCGGATCACCCGCCGGTGACGCACCGTGCACGAAAAGAACCCCCGCCCCGGCAAACCGGGACGGGGGTTCTTCACGAGACGAACTCAGCCCTGGGCGATCTTCTTCGCCAGGTTGTCGTCCAGCGTCGCGAGGAACTCCTCGGTCGTCTGGAACGGCTGGTCCTTGCTGATGAGCAGCGCGAGGTCCTTCGTCATCTGGCCGGCCTCGACCGTCTCGACGACGACCTGCTCCAGCTTGTTGGCGAAGCCGATGAGCTCCTGGTTGCCGTCCAGCTTGCCGCGGTGCTCGAGACCCCGGGTCCACGCGTAGATCGACGCGATCGGGTTCGTCGAGGTCGGCTTGCCCTGCTGGTGCTGGCGGTAGTGCCGGGTGACCGTGCCGTGCGCGGCCTCGGCCTCGACGGTCCGGCCGTCCGGCGTGCGCAGCACCGACGTCATCAGGCCGAGCGAGCCGAAGCCCTGCGCGACCGTGTCGGCCGCAGCACCCGGCCGAGCTCCACCCCGGCCACCGCGACCGGCACCAGCCGGCGGCCCGCCACCTCGCGCACCACGTCCAGCTCGCTGATCACCGCCGGCCCGGCCCCCGCGATCACCGCGTTCCGCACCGCCGACGCCGATCCCAGCTCCAGCAACGGCGTCACCACTCCCGCGCCGGCGCGGCGCAACGCCGCCTCGACCGTCTCGCGGGTCCCCGACCCCGGCTCCCGCACCACCAGCGGCGTCGCCGCCAGCTCGAACGCCGTCAGCGGACGGCGACGGCGCGCCCACGGGTGCCCGGCCGGCACCACCACGACGAGCCGGTCCGTCGCGACCCGCCGCGTGGACAGCCCCGGCCACGGCCCCGGCGACTCGACGAACCCCAGGTCGACCCGGCCGGCCGTGACGAGGTCGGCGACGTGCTCGGAGTTCACCACCTCGAGCCCGACGTAGGTGTCCGGCTCGATCCGCTTCACCTCGCCGATCCACGCGGGCACGAAGTGCTCGGCCAGCGTCATGCTCGCCGCGACCCGCAGCTTCGCGCCGCGCTGGGTGCGCAGGGCCTCCGCCCCCGTGCGCAGTCCGTCCACTTCGGTCAGCACGCGGTGCGCCCAGCCCGCGATCACCCGGCCGTCCGGGGTCAGCGCCGAGCCACGCCGGGTTCGGTCCACCAGGGACAGTCCCACTTGTCTCTCCAAAGTGGACAACCGCTTGCTCGCCGACGGCTGGGCGATGCCGAGTGCCCCGGCGGCCTGCCCGATGCTGCCGAGATCGTCGACGAGCACCAGCAGGCGCAGCGAGTCCAGGTCCGGTCCGGTCATAGCTTCAGTCTATGACCTACGCGTGAACCAACGGCTACCCGAACTCCCGGAGGAAGGCGACGCTGGCACCATGACACTGACGGCGGCGAAGACGTCCGGCCTCGCGATCACCGGGCTCGGCGTCGCCGCGGCCTACGCGCTGAGCTCGGTCTGGCCGGTCGCGGGCGCGCTGACCGTCGCCGTCGTGCTGGGCATCGTCACCGGCAGCACCCCGGTCCTCACCGAGGAGCACCGCAAGTCCGTCGCCCGGATCACGAAACGCCTGCTGCGCGCCGGTGTCGTCCTGCTCGGCCTGCAGCTCGCGATCCCCACCGTGCTCGCACTCGGCCCCGACACGCTCGCCGCGGTCGTGCTTACGGTCACCGTCACCTTCCTCGGCACGCTCGCCCTCGGCCGCCTGGTCCGCGTGCCCCGGGGCCTCGCCGTGCTGGTCGCCACCGGCTTCTCCATCTGCGGTGCCTCGGCGATCGCGGCGATGGAGGGCGTGGTTGAACGCGACGACGAGGACGTCGCGACCGCCGTCGCGCTCGTCACCTGCTACGGCAGCATCGCCCTCGGCGTCGTCCCCCTGCTCGCCCACGTCCTCGGCCTGGACGCGACCAGGACCGGCACCTGGGCCGGGATCTCGGTGCACGAGGTCGCGCAGGTCGTCGCGGCGGCCGGGCCGGCGGGCGCCGCCGCGGTCGCCGTCGCCATCGTGGTCAAGCTGAGCCGGGTCGTCCTGCTGGCGCCGGTGGTCGCGATCGTCGGCGCCACCGAACGCACCCGCCGCGGCGGGCACGCGCCGCTCGTGCCGCTGTTCGTCCTCGGGTTCCTCGCGATGGTCGCCGTCCGCAGCACCGGGCTCGTCCCGGCGTTCGCGCTCGACGTCGCCAAGACCGCCTCGACACTCCTGCTCGCCGGTGCCCTGTTCGGCCTCGGCTGCGCCGTCCGGCTCGGTCCGCTGCTGCGCGGTGGCGGACGGGCCCTGCTCCTGGGCCTCCTGTCCACGCTTCTCGTGCTGGGGACGGGGTTCGGCGCCCTGGCCGCGTTCACCTGACGTTTCCCTCCCGGCAACGTGTAAGTCGTTATACGCCGGGTTGTACGGGTCTTGTACGGGCCGCGTCGACGCTGTCGCCGAGACGTAGGACGTAGAACGAATCCGTAGGGAGAAACCCGTGAAGATCACCCGGATCGCCAGAGGCCTGCTGGCCGGGCTGCTGGGGTGCGCCGCCGTCGCCGTCCCGGCGGCCGTCGGCACCGCGACCGCGCAAGCCGACGTCGCCAGCACCTTGGTGTTCACCAAGAACACCGAGGGCCACGACTGCTACCGCATCCCCACGATCGTCAAGGCGAACGACGGCGCGCTGCTCGCGTTCGCCGAGGGCCGCAACGGCGGCGCCAGCGCCTGCGACGACCTCGGCGCCATCGATCTCGTCATGAAGCGCTCCACCGACGGCGGCAAGACGTGGAGCGCGCTGCAGCCCGTCATCAAGGCCAACGGGGACACCAAGGGCAACCCGGCCCCGATCGTCATCCCGGGCAGCAACCGGGTCGTGCTGCTCTCGACCATGCAGTGCTACACGAACCCCGACTGCGGCCGCGTGCCGCGCGTGTCCCTCAGCGAGGACAACGGGAAGACGTGGGGCGCGCCGCGCGTGCTGACCACCGAGCTCGGCTTCGCCGCGGCGCCGGGCTGGCTGGCGACCGGGCCGTCGCACGGGATCGTGCTCACCCGCGGCGCGCACAAGGGACGGCTCGTCGCCGGCATGAGCTATTCGAACATCGGGGCGCTGGTCTACAGCGACGACAACGGCTCCACCTGGCACCTCGGGGCCACCGACAAGCCCACCGCGAGCACCATGAACCCGCAGGAGATCAGCGTCACCGAGCTGGCCGACGGCCGGGTCTACGCCGCCGCGCGCAACCAGGCGAACGACGGCGACAAGTGCCTGCTGGACGGCACGCACAACCGGGCGTACGCGATCAGCTCGGACGGCGGCGCGACCTTCAGCACCAAGTTCTCCTTCGCCACCGACCTCGTCGCCCCGACCGTGGAGGGGTCGACGGCCCGGATGAGCGCCACCGACACCGGCGGCAAGTACGACCGGATCGTCTTCGCCGCACCGTCCACTTGCGACCGTCGCAAGGAACTGCGGGTCCACTCCTCGTTCGACGAGGGCGCCAACTGGACCGGCACCGCCGGCAGCCTGCTCGTCTGGGGCCAGGACGCGGCCTACTCGGACATGGTGCAGCTGTCGCAGTCGTCGGTCGGCGTGCTGTTCGAAGCGGGCCCGGAGTCCCACGCCAACGACACGATCCGCTACGCCACGGTCACCGAAGCCGCCCTCGGCGCCCCGGCCTGCGGTGGCGGCTACAGCGTGATCGACCAGCAGCCGCTGGGCACGGCGGGCACGGCGTACCTGTCCTACAACGCCGCCAACGGCAAGAACTGCGTCAGCACGATGAAGAGCGCGTCGGCGGGCGCCGCCACGCAGACCTCCGCCTTCCTCGAGGTGCAAGGCTCCGCACGGGCCACGGACTCCGGCGCCTTCTCCTACTTCGCCGGTCCGGTCTCGGCCGCCGCGGCGGACAAGTGCGTCAAGTGGGGCGGTTCCGCCGGCGGGGTCGCCTACGAAAGCGGCTTCGAACACTGCAGCTGACCCGAGAGGGTGGGACCCGCCCCCTGGCCGGGTCCCACCCTCTCCCCCGTGCCGCCCGGCCCCCTCGACCGGGCGGCACGGAGGTTTCAGAAGCCGGTGCAGCTGGCGACCGCGGCAGGACCGGACGCGGTCGCCGTCTTCGTCTGCTTGCCGTCGACGACGACCTTGCACGTGATCGAGCCACCGTCGGGTCCGGTGGTCGCGGTGAACTGGGCGCCTTCGAGGAACCCCGTCGCCTCGACGGTCTTCGTCCACGGCACCGGCACCGACGGCTCGGTGTCGATCAGGATGGTGTGCTGGTCGAACGTGCTGTAGACGACGGTGGCCGACGGCGCGTCCCCGCTCACCTCGTAGACGACCGTGTGGTGCTGGGTGGCCTGGTCGTTCACGTCGCCGATGGCCTTGCCGATCACCACCACCCACAGGATGCTCACCACGAGCCCGAGGATCGAGACGATGACGCCGGCGATCGAGAGTCCCTTGTTGGTGGCCTTCCCGGCCCGCACCCGGGCGACGCCGACCGCCGACAGGATCAGGCCGAGCACCACGAGCGGCCAGGCGACGACCCCGACGAACGGGATCGGCGAGAACACCAGCCCGACGAGGCCGAGGACGAAACCCGCCGTGCCGACGCCGTTGCGCGGCGGAGCGGCCGGCGGGGCCGGGTACTGCTGGAGCGGGGTGTGGTCGGTCATCGGGGTTTCCTTTCGCCTGTGCTGACGGCGAGTGAGGTAACCAGCGTCGCGGCCGTCCGCGCGTCATCCGCGGGCCTCGATGCGCCTACGACGAAAGTCGTCATCGCGAACCCCGTGAACCGGCGGAACGGAGGAAGGGGACGCCCGTACTCTTCTGCCCATGGGACGGTCCGTGCTGGGGGTGGTGTGCACCGTGCTCGCGGTCGCCGCGAGCGTGGTGACCGGGATCGTGAACGTGTCGCTGGAGGTCAGCGTGGCCGGCAGCGACGACGTCCACCCGACGGTGGGTGCGCTCCTCGGCTGGTTCCTCGGGATCGGCGCGGCGATCATGCTCGTCTGGCGGCACCGCTGGCCGCTGGTCGTCACCGGGATCGCGATCGTGCCGCCGCTGCTGCTGCGCGCGGACTCGCTGGCCGCGCTGATCGCCCTCGCCGCGCTGGCGACGTACTTCACCGGCTGGTGGCGCTGGAGCGCGGCGACCCTCGTGTTCGCCGCGACCGGGCTCGCGGTGTGGCGCGACGTCGGCCGGGACGCGGAGCTGTCGCTGTCCGAGGCCTGGATCTCGACGGAGACGGCCGGCGCCATGCTGACCGGGATCATCCTCACCGCGGCCGTGTACACGGCGGTCCCGCTGACCCTCGGGATCGTCCGCCACAGCATGGCCGAGACGCGGCGGCGCGGCGCCGAGCAGGCGGCCCTGCGCGACCAGGTCGCGCGCCGCGAGGAGCAGGCGCGGATCGCCCGCGAGATGCACGACGTCCTGGGCCACCGGCTGTCGCTGCTCTCGCTGCAGGCGGGCGCGCTCGAGGTCACCAGCGGCACCGCCCCGGACACGGCGGAGGCGGCCAAGACCGTGCGGACCACCGCCCGGCAGTCGCTCGACGACCTGCGCCAGGTGATCGGCGTGCTGCGGGGTCCGGGCTTGGCCGACCGGCCCGCCGGCGGGCCCGCGGCGCCGCCCCAGCCGACCCTCGCCGACCTCCCGGACCTGGTCACCGGCGCCCGGCAGGCCGGGCTCGCCGTCAACCTCACCGTCCTGCTCGACCAGGCCGGCTCGGCGCCGGCCCCGCTCGGCACGGCCGCCTACCGGATCCTCCAGGAGGCGCTCACCAACGTCCTGCGGCACGCGCCGGGCGCGCCCGCGGAGGTGTCGGTGCGCGGCGCCCCGGGCGCCGGGCTGCTGATCGAGGTGGCCAACGCGCTGCCGCCGCAGCCGGTGCCCTCGCCCGGGTCCGGCACCGGGCTCACCGGCGTCAACGAGCGGATCTGGCTGCTCGGCGGCACCCTCGCCGCGGGTCCGGTGG
Organism: Amycolatopsis sp. NPDC005961; assembly: GCF_040629235.1. Classification (NCBI taxonomy): domain Bacteria; kingdom Bacillati; phylum Actinomycetota; class Actinomycetes; order Pseudonocardiales; family Pseudonocardiaceae; genus Amycolatopsis; species Amycolatopsis sp. NPDC005961. Next base: position 64,944 of record NZ_JBEXVF010000022.1, read on the forward strand.
ACGAGCGGACGTTCGTGCTGCGGGCCTCGCTGCCGTGGGTGCCGACCGCGCCCTAGCATGGGCGGGTGAGCGTGCGCGTACTGCTCGTCGACGACGATCCGCTGGTCCGCACCGGACTGTCGATGATCCTCGGCAGCACCCCCGATCTGGAAGTCGTCGCGCAGGCGGGTGACGGCGACGAAGCCGTGCAGCAGGTCGCGCGGTACGCCCCGGACGTCGTGGTCATGGACATCCGGATGCGCCGGATGAACGGCCTCGCCGCGACGGCGGCGGTGCTCGCCCAACCGCGGGCGCCGAAGGTGCTGATCCTGACGACGTTCGACCTCGACGAGTACGTCTTCGAAGCGCTCGCGGCCGGTGCCAGCGGATTCCTGCTCAAGGAAGGCTCGCCGCAGGAGATCATCGAGGCCGTCCGGGTGGTCGCGAACGGCGACGCGATGCTGTCGCCACGCACGACGAAGCAGCTGATCGGCCAGTTCGTGGCCGCGCGCGCCAACCCGCGGCGGGCCCGCGCCCAGACGAAGCTGGACCTGCTCAGCAACCGCGAACGCGAGGTCGTGACGGCGGTCGCCCAGGGCAAGCCGAACGCCGACATCGCGGCGGAGCTGTTCTTGAGCGAAGCGACGGTCAAAACGCACATCACCCGGACGTTCGCCAAGCTCGACGTGAGCAACCGCGTGCAGTTGACGATCTTCGCCTACGAAGCGGGTCTCGTCACACCCTGACCGCGGCTGTTGCGCCCGGGGCCCCGCGAGCGATGTAACCGGTATGACCTGGCGCGAAGACGACGCACGGCACCGCGAGGTGCTGGCGGCGTTGCGCGCGTGGGCGCGGGAAATCGACGCTGTGCCCTACCCGCCCGGCCTGGACATCGACGCGCTGATGGCCCGCCATTTCGAGAGCCGGCGCGAAGAGCCGGTGATGGAGCTGGTGGTGACGACGACCGCCCCCGTCAGCGTCCTGGCCGTCGGCGGCGAGCTCGACCTGACCGGCAGCCGCCGGCTGCGCTCCCGGCTCACCGAGGAGATCGGCCTGGCGCCGCGGGCCCTCGTCCTCGACCTGACCGGCGCGGCCCACTGCTCCGCCCGAGGACTGGCGGTGCTGCTCGAAGCGACCGGGGACGCCCGCGCGGCCGGCGTCCCGTTCGCGATCGTCGGGTGCGTGCCGGTGGTGCGCCGGGCGATCGACGCGCTGGGACTGGGCGACGCGCTGCAGTTGCACGCCACGACGGCCGACGCGGTCGAGTGGCTCGATCTCCTGGACCGGCTCAAGACGCTCCGCTGACGACCTACTTCGAGCCCGCCGGTGCCGTCGCCACCGCCGACTCGCCGAACCGGATTCCCTTGGCCTCCTTGCCGATCGCGGTGAGGACGGCGACCGCGATCAGCCCGGGCACCACTGTCCACACGAGAGCGGAGCTGTACCCGTGCGACTCCGCGATCGCCTGCTGGATCGGCAGGTTCAGCGCCGCGAGCAGGTTGCCCAGCTGGTAGGTCACGCCCGGGTAGAAGCCGCGGATGGCGTCCGGCGACATCTCCGTCAGGTGCGCGGGGATGACGCCCCACGCGCCCTGCACCATGATCTGCATCAGGAACGAACCCAGCGCCAGCATCCCGGCGCCGTGGTCGAACGCGAAGATCGGGATCACCGGCAGGCCGAGCACCGCGGCCGTCACGATGGTCCGGCGGCGGCCCAGCCGTTCCGACAGGGTGCCGAACGTCAGGCCGCCGATGATCGCGCCGACGTTGTAGAGCACCGCGATCCACGTGCTCGTCGTCGCGCTGAGGCCGGCCCCGCCGTTGTCGTGGGCCTTGAGGAAGCTCGGGTAGACGTCCTGGGTGCCGTGGCTCATCCAGTTGAACGCCGTCATCAGCAGGATGAGGTAGCCGAACCGGCGGATCACCTTCGGGTTCAGCAGCACGTCCTTGACCGACGTCCGCGTCACCCGCAGCTTCTCCCGCGTGCTCTCCCAGACCTCCGACTCGCGGACCCGCGAGCGGATCAGCAGGGTGATCAGCGCCGGGAAGATGCTCAGCACGAAGATCCAGCGCCACTCGAGCTCGAGGGCCGAGTGGAACAGCAGGTAGGCGAGCGCGGCGAGCAGGTACCCGATCGAGTAGCCGACCTGCAGCAGGCCGGAGAAGAACCCGCGGCGCGCCACCGGGATCTTCTCCATCGCGAGCGCAGCGCCGAGACCCCACTCGCCGCCCATGCCGACGCCGTAGACGAACCGCAGGATCAGCAGGACGGTGAAGTTCGGGGCGAACGCGCACAGCAGGCCGGCCAGCGAATACAGGAGGACGTCGGCGATCAGCGGGATCCGCCGCCCGACCCGGTCGGCCCAGAGACCGAACAGCAGGGCCCCGACCGGGCGCATCACCAGGGTCGCCGTGGTGATGAACGCCAGCTGCGTCGCGGTCGCGCCGAACGACTTGTCCTTGGCGATGTCGGCGAGGACGAACACGACGAGGAAGTAGTCGAACGAGTCCATGCTCCAGCCGAGCAGCGCCGCGAGGAACGCGTTGCGCTGATCGGATGTAAGCGCTTTCTTCCCTGTCCCGGGTGCCGCCTGATCCGTCACGTTTGCCCCGTCCCGTCGGTTCTTCACCGGAAGAGCTCAGAGCTGGTCTAGCACCCACCGACGGGCGCGGGCAAGAGTCAGAGCGCGACGCGCGTGCGGACGCGGCGGCCGACGTCGCGGGCCCACGCCTTGATCCGGTCCCAGTCGCGGAAGTCGCCCGCGCGCTGCCCCGACGCCATCAGCCGCGGGATCAGGCCGCGCACGGTCGCCGGGTCGAGCCGGCCGCCGAAGGTGGCGGTGCGCTCCGCGTCGATGCTCGCGGCGAGCAGCGCCACGTTCGCCGGCAGGCTGACCTGCTGGCCGGCCGCGCCCGGGCCGCACGGTCCGCTGTGGAACAGCCACACCGGGCGCTCCGAGAGCGCCCGGGCGTTGCGTTCCAGCAACCGCACGGCTTCGGGCCGCCACCGGTGGTAGTACAGCGCACTGCCGACGACGACCGCGGCGTAGTGGCCGACGTGCGCGACGTCGGCGGCATCGCGCACGTCCACGCTCAGGCCGGCTTCGCCGAGCTCGGCGGCGATGACCTCGGCGATCTGCCGGGTTCCGCCGTGACGCCCGGCGTAGGCGACGAGGACTGCGGTCATGCGTCCCATTGTCGGCCTTGTCGCGCCGTGGTGCGGCACGGGCCGGGCACGATCCGCCATACGGGCGCTCTCACGTTGCTCTCCGTGGTCTCCGGCCCTCCCCGGGTGACTCAGTCCGGTGAGAGGAACGCCGGTCGCTCGTCGGGATCCGGCGGGTCGTAGTACCGGTGGAAGACCGGGGTCTGGCCGCCCGACAGCGGCGGGACGATCCAGCTCCAGTCGGCCGGGCACCGGCGGCCGGAACGTTCCTCGCGGTCGAGGTGGTTCAGGAACCGGCGCGACTCGGTGTGGTGGTCGGCCATCGTCACCTCGGCCGCGTCGAACGAGTGCTGCACGGCGAGCGTCAGCTCGACCAGTGCCCGGTCGCGCCACAGCGTCCGCTCGGACGCGGTGTCGAGGCCCATCAGCTCGGCGATGACCGGCAGCAGGTCGTAGCGCTGCTCGTCGGCCAGGTTCCGGGCGCCGATCTCGGAGCCGAGGTACCAGCCGTTGAACGGCGCGGCGGGATAGGTGACACCGCCGATCTCCAGGGGCATGTTGCTGATGGCCGGCACCGCGTGCCAGCGCAGCCCGAGCCCGGCGAACCAGCGGTGGTCGGGGTGGGTCAGCGGGACCTCCAGGACGGCGTCCGCGGGCAGCGTGAACAGCCGCGGGTCGCCGGGGGCCGCCTCGATCACCAGCGGGAGGACGTCGAACGAGCCTCTTCGCTCCGGTGGCCGCCACCCGAGTCCGCGCACCTGCTCGGTGAACTCCGCGTAGCGCGGGTCGCCGAGCACCGAACCGTCCTCGAGGCGGTACCCGGCGTACCGGATCAGCTGTTCGTTGTGGATGCGCGGCCCCGGCGCGGCGGGCGTGTCCGGGGCGAACACCGTGATGGTCGGCCGGATCCGCCCGCCGCGGGTGGCCTGGCGGAGGTGGGCGACGCATTCGCCGGCGATCGCGGCGGGGTCGGTCACCCGGCGCCGGTCGCGGATCCGCAGGCTGTGCCAGTACAACCGGCCGATGCAGCGGGCGGAGTTGCGCCACGCGACGCGCGCGCCGTAGGCCAGCTCGGCCGCGGTGTGCCGGTAGGTGCCCGTTTCGGCGATTTCCGCGCGGACCTCCGCCAACCGGGTCTCGAAGCGGTCGCCTTCTTCGGCGGCGCCTTCGGCGAACATCCGGTCCAGGAATTCCTCCGCTTCCGCAGAATTGACACTGCACCCATCGGAGATCTGCTCCTCCGAGACCCGCTGGTAGATCGGCAGCACCGGCGTCACCCGCTCGGGTGTAACCGTCACGCTGTCACCCCACTCTCCGAAATCGTGATCTGCATCCCGACGGAAAGGTTCACCGTTCCTCCGATGGTCGCCGGCAACGGGCCTGGCCGGAAGTCACTGCCACAGCAGCACCTCCGGCCAGGCCGGGGAGAGTACCCGACGTTCCCGCGAACGCAATCCACCGGACGTGAACGACGACCCGGCGCCTCCGCGATTTCCGCTCCCGCCAGCGGAAACGCCGCAAAAATAACTGTCACCAAGCGTTATCCGGACATGTCTCTGCGCATTCTTCGTCAATCGATCACAGTGGACGGTAAGCCTTTAGTGATCCTTTCTCGACGATTCCTGTTCGTCTTTTCGAGGGTATTCGGCGAACGGCCTACTCGGGCGGTGCTCCCCCGTGTATCGACGCGCCCGCGCGCGACGTAGAGTCGATTCGTGCGCAAGATCCCCGTGGTCCTCGTCGCCGGGTTCCTCGGCGCGGGCAAGACGACGTTGCTCAACCACCTGCTCGCCAACCGCGAGGGCGCCCGGGTCGGCGTCGTCGTCAACGACTTCGGCAGCGTGAACGTCGACGCGCTGGCCGTCGCCGGCCAGGTCGACACGATGGTCTCGCTCGGCAACGGCTGCCTGTGCTGCGCGGTCGACGCCGCCGGGCTCGACGCCATGCTGGGGCGGCTTTCCTCGGCCGAGGCGGGGATCGACGTCATCGTCGTCGAGGCCAGTGGCATCGCCGAGCCGCGCGACCTGATCCGGCTGATGATCGCCAGCGAGAACCCGGACATCCGCTACGGCGGGCTCGCGGAGGTCGTGGACGCCGCCGAGTTCGAGGCCGCGCGCGAGCGGCACCCCGAACTGGCCGACCACCTGCGGCTGGCCGACCTGGTGGTGCTGAACAAGGCCGACCGGGTGTCCGCCGGGGCGCTGGCCAAGGTCACCGCGACGGTCGAGGAGCTGGCGCCGGGCCGCCCGCTGCTGGTCACCTCGCACGGGCGCGTCGACCCGAAGCTGTTCTTCGACCCCGAGCCCCGTGGCGAGCGCCTCGGCCAGCTGTCGTTCGACGACCTGCGCGAGGACGACCACTCGGAACACCTGCACGCGCGCTACGAAACGGTGACGTTCACGGCCGGGACGCCGCTCGCGCCGAAGGCGTTCGTCGAGTTCCTCGAGCGACGGCCGGCCGGGCTCTACCGGATGAAGGGCCAGGCGGACTTCGCCGCCGGCGAACGCTTCCGGTTGCACACCGTGGGCGGCTTCGTGCAGCTCGAGCGGTCGGCGTGGCCGGACGGCGCGCCGCGGCGCACGGAGCTGGTGCTGATCGGCGCGGGTCTCGACACCGACGCGGTGCTGGCCGACCTGGACCGGTGCGTCGCCCCGGACCCGTCGGCGCTCGACGAGCGCGGGCTGATGTACATCACCCGGTACCTGCCGGACTGACCGCCCGCCACGCCGAGGATCGGCAAATGCGGGAGGGTTCCGCCGGGCGCGACGGAGACTGGCGGCCATGACGACCACCGCGGTGAGCGCACCACGCTGGTACCTGGTCGGCGTGCTGCCCGAAGAGGTGCCGCTGGCCCACGTGATGACCCGCTCCGGCGACCTCCGCTACCGCCGTTCGGCGTGCGGCGAGAAGGAGTCCCGCAGCTGGAAGCCGGTGGACCTGACGACGTCGGAGATCGCGCCCTGCCCGGCGTGCGTGCGGACGCTTCCGGCGCCGCCGGCGGGTGTCCGGCTCGCGCCGGCCGGCGACGATCTCGGTCAGCTGTCCCTGGACCTCGACGTCTGACCGCCTGCCTCGCGACGTTCTTCCGGGCGCAGCACCTTCTCGTAGCAAACCGACTCGGGATCGGCTTCGTGCGGCGGGAAGTTCGGCACCCGCCGGTACCCGGCCCGTTCGTACAGCCGCATCGCCGCCGGCTGCCGCACGCCCGTCTCCAGCCGCAGCCGCACTCCCCCGCCACTGCGGGCCAGCCGTTCGGACTCCGCGATCAGCGCGCTCGACACCCCGGTCCCCCGCGCGTCCGGGGCGACGAACATCCGTTTCAGCTCGTACAAGCCCGGCGAGATCGGCTCCACCGCGCAGCACCCGATCGCCCGTGCGCCGTCGCGGGCCAGCAGGTAGCGGCTCGCCGGGTCCAGCGGCCGCGGGCGCGCGTCCGGGGGCAGGTCGTAGACCACGACCAGCTCGGCCGTCATCGCCGTCATCAGCGCCAGCAGGAACCCGTCGTCGGCCGGGCATTCGGCGACGGTCGCCACCTCACGCCTTCTTCGCCCGGCTGGGCGCGACCCGGGGCGGCTCGTTCGGCATCTTCGGGTACACCGGCGGCCACGGCGCGTCCATCAGCCCGTTCTTCATGTCCGCTTCGGACATTTCCAGCAGCGGCGCGATCGACTGCGGCCGCTCCCCCGCCCCGGCCCACGGATCGCCGCGCTCGGCGACGCGCGCCGGCACCGTGGTCAACGTGAACGCGTCGGGCTCGACGCCGTCCAGCTCGTCCCACCCGATCGGCGTGGACACCTGGCCGCCGACCCGCGGCCGCACGCACCAGGTGCCGAACACGGTCTTGTGCGGCGCGTTCTGGTTGAAGTCGACGAACACGCGCGAGCCGCGTTCTTCCTTCCACCACTGCGCGGTGATCTTCTCCGGGTGCCGCCGCTCCAGGGCCCGCGCCAGCGCGACCGCCGCGGCTCGCACCTGGAAGCTGTCCCAGCGCGGCTCGAGCATCACGTACAGGTGCAACCCTCGCGAACCCGACGTCTTCAGGTGGCCTTCGATGCCGTGCTCGGCCAGGAAGTCCCTGGTCAGGAGGGCGGCCTCGCGCAGGTCGTCGAAGCCGATGCCGGGCGACGGGTCGAGGTCGACGCGCAGCTCGTCGGTGACCTCGGGCGTGTCGGCGAGGTACGGCCAGACGTGGAAGCCGAGGCAGCCCAGGTTCACCGCCCACAGGATGTGGGCCAGGTCCTTGGCGACCAGCGCGTCGCTCGTCGTGCCGTTCGGCGTCGAGACGACGGTGGTGGTCAGCCACGGCGGTGCGCCCTTCGGGACGCGCTTCTGGAACCAGTTCTTGCTGCCCGCACCGTCCGGGTAGCGCTCCAGCAGCAGCGGGCGGCCGCCGAGCCGGGCCAGCAGCGGCCCGGAGACCGCCCGGTAGTACTCGACGAGGTCCCGCTTCGTCTGGCCCCGCTCCGGGAAGTAGACCTTGTCCGGGCTGCTGATCTTGACCTCGACGCCGTCGACGTCGAGCAGCATCGCCTCGCTCATCTCGCCTCCCCGAACAGCTTCGCGAGCTCGGCGGGCGGCGCCTCGTCGAGCTGGGCGTACGTGCACGACTCCGGGGTGCGGTCGGGCCGGAACCGGACCAGCCGCCCGCCGTGGCGGAACCGGCCGCCCTGCAGGTGCTCGTAGCGGACCTCGGCCACCCACTCGGGGCGCAGCGCCTCCCAGGAGAGGTCCTTCTGCGGCGCCCAGCGGCTGTTCGCGCCCGGTTGCCTGCCGGGTTCGGGCTCGTATTCGGCCCACTTCCGCCACGGGTGGTTCTCCAGGGCGTTCTCGCGCAGCGGCGCCAGCTCCTCGACCAGCTCGGCCCGCCGCGCCTTGGTGAAGCTGCTGGCCACGCCGACGTGGTGCAGCACGCCTTCGTCGTCGAACAGGCCGAGCAGCAGCGAGCCGACGCCGGCGCCGTCCTTGTGCCAGCGGAACCCGGTGACGACGCAGTCGGCCGTGCGCTCGTGCTTGACCTTGAGCATCACGCGCTTGTCCTGCTCGTACGGCAGGTCGGCGGGCTTGGCCATGACGCCGTCGAAGCCCGCGCCCTCGAACCGGGTGAACCAGTCTTCGGCCTGCGCGGGGTCGTCGCTGAGCGGGGTCAGGTGGACGCGCTGCAGGCCTTCGACGTTACTGGCGAGGACGTTCTCCAGCTGCTTGCGCCGCTCGCGGAACGGCTCCCCGGTGAGGTCGGTGTCGCCCAGGGCGAGCAGGTCGAACGCGATGAAGCTGGCCGGGGTCTCCTCGGCCAGCTTGCGCACGCGCGAGGCCGCCGGGTGCAGCCGCAGCTGCAGCACCTCGAAGTCGAGCCCCTGGGGCGTGACCAGCACGATCTCGCCGTCCACCACGCAGCGGGGCGGCAGCGCGGCGGCCAGCAGCTCCACCAGCTCCGGGAAGTAGCGGGTCAGCGGGCGGTCGTTGCGGGAGCCGAGCTCGATCTCGTCGCCGTCGCGGAAGACGACGCAGCGGAAGCCGTCCCACTTGGGCTCGTAGAGCAGCCCCGGGTCACGAGGCACCTCGTGCACGGCTTTCGCGAGCATCGGCCGCACGGGCGGCATGACGGGCAAGTCCACCGCGTGAGCTTAAAACACCGGTACGACATTTCCAGGCGTGATACACACTGTCGGTGACCACCGAACGCCCTGAACCGCCCCTGGTCGGGGGCGAGCGCGAAATGCTGCGCACGTTCCTCGACTTCCACCGCGCCACCCTCGCCATGAAGTGCGACGGACTGTCCGACGAGGACCTCCGCCGGGCGTCGAGCCCGCCGTCCACGCTGACCTTGCTCGGCCTGGTCAAGCACATGGCCGAGGTCGAGCGCACCTGGTTCCGGCGGGTGATCAACGCCGAGGACATCCCGCTGCGGTGGTCGGCCGAGGGCGACTTCCAGGCCGCCTACGACGCGAGCACCTCGACGCGCGCGGAGGCGTTCGAAGCGTGGCAGGCCGAAGTGGAGCAATCCCGCAAGATCGAAGAGGCCGCCGAGTCCCTGGACGTCACGGGACACCAGGCGCGCTGGGGCGAGGACGTCTCGCTGCGGCTGGTGATGCTGCACATGATCCACGAGTACGCGCGGCACAACGGCCACGCCGACTTCCTGCGCGAAGCCATCGACGGCGTCACGGGGGCCTGATGGACGTGCTCGCCTGGCTGCGCGACTCCGACCCGGCCCTGCGCTGGCAGGTGGAGCGGGACCTGGCGGGCGAGCCGCCGTCCGTCTGGGAGGCGACGCGGGCCCGGGTCGCCACGGAGGGGTTCGGCGCGCGGTTGCTGGCACTGCAGGACCCCGACGGCCAGTGGGCGGGCGGCGCGTTCTTCCCGGCCGGCTTCCAGGGCGGCGAGGCCCAGCCCTGGACGGCGACGACGTGGACGTTGAACTCGTTGCGCGAGTGGGGACTGGACGCGTCGGCGCTGCGGGGAACGGCGGCAAAGCTGGCCGAGAACAGCCGGTGGGAGTACGAAGACCTGCCTTATTGGGACGGCGAGGTCGACTGCTGCATCAACGCCTGGACGCTGGCGAACGGCGTCTGGCTCGGCGCGGACGTCTCGGGAATCGCCGACTGGTTCGTCGCGCACCGGCTGCCGGACGGCGGCTGGAACTGCGAGTGGGTCGAGGGGTCGACGCGCTCGTCGGTCCACTCGACACTCAACACGCTGAAGGGCCTGCTCGCGTTCGAAACCGCAACGGGAGGCACAGCTGACACCCGCGCGGCGCGGCTGTCGGGCGAGGAGTACCTGCTGGAGCGCAGGCTGTTCCGGCGGCTTTCGACGGGCGAGCCGATCGCGCCGTGGGTGAGCGAGTTCTCGTACCCGATCCGGTGGTACTACGACGTGCTCAACGCGGCTTCGTACTTCCGCGACGCGAACCGGCCCGACCCGCGGCTGGCGGAGGCGATGGAGCTGATCCACGCGGCGCGGACACCGGACGGGACGTGGCTGCAGACCGAGCGCCACACCGGCCGGGTGTGGTTCGAGGTGGACGTCCCGCCGGGCGAGCCGTCGAAGTGGCTGACGCTGCTGGCGACCCGGGTCCTGAACTGGTGGGACGCGCGCTAGAGCTCCGCCAGCACCAGCCCGCTGCGCGGCTTCGGCGTGAAGTACGTCGCCTTCCGCGGCATCCGCCGCCCGGCCGCGTGCACCGCGAGCACATCCGCGTACCGCACCGGCGCGAGCAGGACCACCGCGTCCGCGTCCGCCGGCACCGGACGGCCCGCGGGCAACGGCAGCACGCACGGCCCGTCCGGATCCACCCCGAGCGCCTCGGCGAACAACACCCGTTCGACGATCTCGTGGTCGATCACCGGCTCCGGCCCGGCCCCCTTCGGGAGCGGGATCCGCAGCACCGCCGGGCCGGCGCGGACCACCACTTCGCCCGTGACCGGCACCGCGTGCTCCTCGTACCGGACGTCGAGGCCGGCCGCGCACCAGCGGGACACCAGGTCCTTCGGCCCGAGCCCGGTGCCCGTCAGGACCCGGTTGATCGCGCCGATCCGCAGCTGCGGGCCCGCCGTGACCAGGGCCAGCAGCGCACCGTGGCCGGCCGCCGACGCCGCGGCCACCCGGTGGTTGCCGTCGGCGACCAGCAGCTCGGCGGCGGCCACCGCGGCCAGCAGCCGGTTCTGCAGCGGGCCCGCCGGCACCACCCACAGCTCGTGCCGCCGCCCGGCCGCATCCGTTGTGGACAGATCGGGCAGGCCGAGGCCGGCGCAGGCCCGTTCGACCTGCTCGGTCAGCAGGTCGCCGCCGGACGCCGGGACGAGCATCGCCGCGCTGGTCGCGCAGCCCAGCCCGGCCAGCACGGCCGCGCGCTCGGCCACGACGTCGGCGTAGACGTCCTCGGTGTGCCGGACGCGCGCGGCGCCGTCGTCGGTCACCGCCGCCGGGTCGACCAGGCACAGCAGGCCCAGCGCCACGCCGTCCGGCCCCTCGATCCGGTAGGGCGCGACGATCTCGCGCACCGGCCGGTAGAACCGCTTGCGGAGCCGTTCGAGCACGGCCCGCGCGACCGGGACGGCGGCGGTCAGGTCGAGCCCGCGCGCGAGCGCCGCGGGCGTACGGGCCGGGTGCTGCACGGCCAGCAGGCTGTCCGCGGCGCCGGGCGCGGCCAGTGCCGCGACCACGCGGTCGGGTTCGGCGAACTCGTCGACGTCGGGGCCGGGCACCGCGTCGCGGACCACCCACCCCTGGCCGATCGGCCGGATCCAGTCGCTCATCCGACCCATCTTCCGGGATGCGCACTGTGACGGAAATTCGCTGGGGTGCGGCGTCCCCGGATGGAATGCTTAGGAGTGCAAAGTAGTTGACCCCGATCATGACCTCCCCGAGGAGCAGCCCGCCGATGACGAGCACCCCCGCCACCAGCGTGAAGGGGGTCGGTTTCCGGTCGGAGCGCGGCCCGGTGCTGATCGCGGTCATGTTGAGCACCGCCCTGGTCGCCCTGGACAGCACGATCATCGCGACCGCCGTGCCGTCCGTGGTGCGCGACCTCGGCGGGTTTTCGCAGTTCCCGTGGCTGTTCTCGGTCTACCTGCTCACCCAGGCGGTCACCGTCCCGCTCTACGGCAAGTTCGCCGACGTCCTCGGCCGCCGCCCGGTGATGTTCTTCGGCATCGCGGCGTTCCTGGTCGGCTCGGTCCTGTGCGGAGCCGCGTGGAGCATGCCGGTGCTGATCGCGGCGCGCGCGGTGCAGGGCATCGGCGCGGGCGCGATCCAGCCGATGTCGATGACGGTGATCGGCGACCTCTACACGGTGGAGGAACGCGCGCGGGTGCAGGGCTACGTCGCGAGCGTCTGGGGCATCGCGTCGGTGGTCGGCCCGACACTCGGCGGCGTGTTCGCGGAGTACCTGGACTGGCGGTGGATCTTCTTCATCAACCTGCCGCTGGGCGCGATCGCGGCGCTGATGCTGTGGCGCAACTTCGCCGAGCGGGTGGAGCGCAAGCCGCACAAGGTCGACTACACGGGCGCGGCGCTGCTGACGGTCAGCTGCTCGCTGGTGATCCTGGGCCTGCTCGAAGGCGGCGTCGCGTGGGCGTGGGGCTCGGTGCCGAGCGTGGCGATCTTCGTCACGGGCGCGGTGCTGCTCGTGGCGTTCGTGCTGGTGGAGAAGCGCGCGGCCGAGCCGGTGCTGCCGCTGTGGGTGTTCACCCGCCGGATCCTGGTGGGCGGCAACCTGCTGGCGGTGGTGGTCGGCGCGGTCCTGATGGGGCTGACGTCGTACCTGCCGACGTACGCCCAGGGCGTCCTCGGCGCGGGCGCGCTGGTCGCCGGGTTCGCGGTGGCCGCGTTGACGGTCGGCTGGCCGATCTCGGCGTCCCTGGCGGGCAAGATCTACCTGAAGATCGGCTTCCGCGACACCGCGCTGATCGGCACGGTCTTCGTGGTCGGCGGCGCGGTGCTGGTGGCGACGCTGGACGCGTCGTCGTCGATCTGGTCGGCGGCGCTGGCGGCATTCGTCCTGGGGCTGGGTCTCGGCCTGACGTCGAGCCCGACGCTGGTGGCGGTCCAGTCGGTGGTGGGCTGGGACCGCCGGGGCGTGGTGACGGCGACGAACCTGTTCAGCAGGTCGCTGGGCAGCGCGGTGGGAGCGGCGGTCTTCGGCGCGATCGCGAACGCGACGCTGGCTTCGCGGTTCGCCTCACCACCGGCGGAGGTGGCGGGCAAGCTCCCGCCTTCGGTGGACGCGACGAGCTTGGTCCTGGGCGGACATGCGGACTCCCCGGTAGCGACGTTCGTCCGGGGGGCTTTGGCGGAGGCCACGCACTACGTGTTCGTCGGGTTGCTGGTGGTGGCGGGGGTTTCCGTCGTGGCGCTGCTGCTCATGCCGCGGAAGGCGGAGCAGCTGGAGTTCTAGTTCTGCAGCGGCACCAGCTCGGCCTGGAACTTCTCGAGGAACCCGTCGAAATCCCCGTGCCCGGGCCGGATCACGAACTTCGACAGCCCCGCCTCGATGTACTGCTCCACCAGCCGCCGGGCCTCGGGCCAGCTCGTCGCCACGAGGTCCGTCAGCGGAACGCCGGGACTGCGCCGGGCCGCCATCTCGGCCAGACCCGAAGGCACGCCGCGATCCGCCACCACCAGGCTCAACCCGAAGTGGTCCTCCTCGATCTCCCGCCCCGCTTCGGCCGCGGCGGCCTGGATCGCGACCACGGCCTCACGAGCCTGCGACGGCGTGTGGAAACTCCCCAGCCACCCGTCGGCCAGCCGTCCCGTCCGACGCAAGGCCGCCGGGGCCGAGCCGCCGAGCCACACGTCCAGCCGCTTCGCCGGGCGCGGCCCCAGTGACACATCGGAAACCTCGAAGAACTCACCGGAGAACGACACTAAGTCCTCCTCCAGCAGCCGCCGCAGCAACACGAGCGACTCGTCGAACACCGCCGCCCGGCGACCGGCCGGCACCGGGAACAGGTCGTGCTCCGCGGCGCGCGCCGGGCGTAGGCCGAACACCGGCAGCACCCGCTTGGGCGCCAACCCGGCCAGCGTCAGCAGCTGCTTCGCCACCAGCACCGGGTGCCGCCCCGGGAGGATCGCGACGCCGGTGCCGACCTTGAGCTTCGACGTCCGGGCCAGCGCGTGCGTCATGCCGATCATCGGGTCGACCTCGGGCGAGTACACCAGCTCGGACAGCCACAGCGAGTCGACGCCGGCGCTCTCGAGCCGTTCCGCGAGCCCGGCGAACTCCGCCGGCCCGGTCCCCGCCGCCGGTGCGACACCCAGCCTGATCTTCAGCACGCTCTGCTCAACCCTGCTCGACGGCGGGACATTCCTCAGGCGGTCGCGGCGATGACCCTGGACAGCACGCCGTGGAGCGCCTCCAGCTCGGAGACCTCCATCCCCAGCGTCTCCACCACCTGGTACGGGATCTTCTCGGCCTCGGCCCGCAGCGCCCGCCCGGACTCCGTCAGCTCGACGATCAGCTGGCGCTCGTCGGACCGGCTCCGGGTGCGCGTGACGTAGCCGAGCGCCTCCAGCCGCTTGAGCAGCGGGGACAGCGTCGCCGGCTCGTGCCTCAGCGACGCGCCCAGGTCCTTCACCGACCGCGGCGACCGCTCCCACAGCGCCAGCATCACCAGGTACTGCGGGTGGGTCAGGCCGTACGGCTCCAGCAGCGGCCGGTAGATCGCGATCACGCTGCGCGAAGCCACCGACAGCGCGAAGCACACCTGCCGGTCGAGCTTCAGGGGGTCCTCACCCAGGTCGATCATGACGCAATCCTAACGTGGTCCACGAGACAGTTAGTACACTAACTATTAGTGTACACTGGACCTCATGGAACGACCTGGTGCACTCCGCTGGCTCGGTTACGCCGTCGGCGTCAAGCTGCCGGACCGCTACAAGGACTGGGCCCTGTACGACGCGACGTCGAAGCACTGGCGAGCCCGGTACGTGCTGCAGCGGTCGGTCGGCATCGTGCCGCTGTGCGCGGTGTGGCTGCTGCTGCCCGGCTCGATCTGGCTGCGCCTCTCCCTGGTGCTGATGGCGGCGCTCGTCGCGTACTTCTACTCCTGCGCGTACATGGAGGAGAGCATCGAGCACCGGCTCGGCCGGCAGGGCTTCCCGCACCACACGGGCCGCCACGTCCGCGCCGAAGCGGCCGAGGCGAAGAACGCCGAGGCGACGGCCCGCTACATCGCGCGCTACCGGACGTCGTCGGAGGGTTAGCTACAGTCGGGGGACGATGAGACGCAAGCTCAGGCCCCCGATCCCGCCCCGCCACGGGCTGGATCCCGCCCGGCTGAAACTGCCCGACGGCGAGTGGCCGACCCTGCTGGCGCACCTCGTCGAGCGCCTCCCGCGGGTGACGCCGGACCGGATCGAGCAGATGCTCCGCGAGGAGCGCATCCACGGCACCGACGGCCCGCTCGCCGTCGACGAGCCGTACGCGCCCGGCTCGTTCATCTGGTTCCACCGCGACCTGCCGGACGAGGTGCCGGTGCCGTTCGACATCCGCGTCGTGCACCGCGACGAGCACCTGCTGGTCGTCGACAAGCCGCACTTCCTGGCGACCATCCCGCGCGGGCAGCACATCCTCGAGACGGCGCTCGTGCGCCTGCGCCGCGACCTCGACCTGCCGCACCTGTCCCCGGCGCACCGCCTCGACCGGGTCACCGCCGGGCTGGTGATGTTCGTGATCACGCCGGAGCTGCGCGGCAAGTACCAGACGCTCTTCCGCGACCGTAAGGTCCACAAGGAGTACGAGGCGATCGCGCCGTACGACCCGGCGCTGGACCTGCCGCGGACCGTGCGCAGCCGGATCATCAAGGAGCGCGGGGTGCTGGCCGCGCAGGAGGTGCCGGGCGAGCCGAACGCGGAGACGTACGTCGAGCTGGCCGGCCACCACGACGGCCTGGGCCACTACCGGCTGGTGCCCTCCACCGGCCGGACGCACCAGCTGCGCGTGCACCTGAGCGGGCTCGGCATCCCGATCCTCGGCGACGACTTCTACCCCGAACTGCGCGAGAAACCCCTCGGCGACTTCACGAAACCCCTCCAGCTGCTGGCCCGCGTCCTCGCGTTCGACGACCCGCTCACCGGAACGCCCCGCCGGTTCACCAGCGGACTCCGGCTGGCGGCCCGCGACGGCCTCGACGCGTGGGCGGCGCCCCCGGCGTGACACTGACTCACCGGATGCGGCCGCGTCACCGGGATTGCGCGGAGAGCGCGCTGATGCCAGTCTGACCAGCACACTCTACGCATCGGACACGACATGGAATTGACACCCTGGGACGGCTCGAGAACCGGGTTGGATCAGGAGGAGATGCGTCGGCACAATCGCGGTACTTTTCTTCGCCTCGTGCACTTGAACGGCGGAATCTCGCGAGCTGAGCTCGCGAGACGGATGAACCTCAACCGAAGCACGATCAAGACGTTGACGGCGGAACTGAGCGCGGCGGGCCTGGTCCGGGAAGTGGCGCAGACGGACAATCGCCACCAGGGCCGCCCGTCGCCCATTGTGCGGCCGGAAACCCAGCGTTTCCACGTGGTGGCGTTCGACGTCGCCGTGGACCGGGTGGTCGCCGCCCGGATCGGCCTCGGCGGTGTCGTCCTGGACCGCAAGGTCGCGGCCCGGCGCCGGTCCGGAGTCGATCTCGACTACGTGGTCACGACGCTCGCGGAGCTCGGCCGCGAGTTGATCGACGCGGCGCCGTCGACGTCGACGTGCGTGGGGCTGGGGGCCTCGTACTGCGGAATGATCCGTCCCGGCGACGGGACCGTCCGTTTCGGCCCCGACCTCGGCTGGGTCGACCAGGCGTTCGGCGCTGAACTGGCACACCGGCTGGGGCTGGGACTGCGCGTGCCGGTGGGAAACGAGGCGCATCTCGGAGCGCTCGCGGAGCACCTTCGCGGAGCCGGGATGGGCGTGCAGAACCTGGTCTACCTGCACGGCGACGTCGGCGTCGGTGGCGGGATCATCGTCGGCGGCACGGTGCTGGACGGTGACGCGGGGTACGGCTGCGAGCTGGGCCACATGGTCGTCAACCCGCATGACGGGCGACTTTGTGGCTGCGGCTCCAGCGGGTGCCTGGAGGCGGAAGCCGGTGAACGGGCCTTGCTGGACGCCGCACGCCGACCGCCGGAGGTCTTCGGTCGTGACGCCGTGCGGGCGGTGGCCGCCGACGCCGCCGCGGGCGATGCCGACGCTCGCGACGCGCTCGATTACGTCGGGGATTGGCTGGGCATCGGCGTCGCCAATCTCATCAATCTCTTCAATCCGGCGGTGGTCGTCTTCGGTGGAATGTTGCGGGATGTGTACGCCGGTGTACTGCCGCGAGTGCGTAGCCGCGTCGCCCGCAATGTGCTGCCGGTGGCGAAGGAAAAAGTCCGCTTGAGCGTGTCGGCTCTCGGCGACGACGCCACCCTGATCGGCGCCGGCGAGCTCGGATTCGAGCGGCTGCTGCACGATCCCTTGAGCGAAATGCCGCGGGTTTCGCCGGCTGCTCGGTGATCCGCACGCGGCGCCATCCGGCGACTGGCGTTCCCGGACCCCGTGGCGGACACTTCGACGGTGGACAAGAAAGCCGTTCACGAGGAGATGGAGCGCACGCGCAAGAGCTTCCACGAGCTGCTCGACGCAGCGAGCAGGAGCGACCTGCGGCGCACCAGCGCGGGTACGCGGTGGAACAACCGCCAGCTGCTGTTCCACATGTTGCTCGGCTACCTGATCATTCGCGCGTTACTACGGCTGGTGCGAATTTTCGGCCGTTTACCCGAAGGAGCGAGCCGCGAGTACGCACGATTGCTCAACGCGGGCACCAGACCCTTCGACGTGGTCAACTTCGCCGGCTCGTGGCTCGGCGGGACGCTCATGCCGCGTTCCTGGATGGTGACGCTGTTCGACCGGACGATCGCGGCACTGCACCGTCGGCTGGACGGCGAGAGCGACATCGACCTCGCCCGTGGCATGCACTACCCGACCCGGTGGGACCCGTTCTTCCAGGACTACATGACCTTGGCCGACGTGTACCGGTTCCCGGCCCGGCACTTCGACTTCCACCACCGCCAGCTGACCATCCCCCTCGATTAGGCAGGACCGCCAGGCAACGACACACGCCCTCGAAAGTGCCGCATCCGCACAGCGGCAGACGCCATCCCACCGCATTCGCGGAGACACGCCGGCGAGCATCGATCAGCACCGATCGATTGCGACATTCGTTGCTATGCAACGCTTCCCTCACTCTCTAGTGTGGATCGACACGTGTCGATGGAGTCGCGCGCCGTGTCCGTTTCGTCTTCTGGGGGTAGGTCCTTATGGACGATTTCACCGGTCTGTCACGCAGAGGTTTCGTCCAAGGTGCCGTGATCAGTGGCGCCTCCCTGTTCGTCAACCCGTCGATCGCCGGTGCGGATCCCGCCACGGCCGAGATTCCCACCGCCGGCGGCCGCACGGGTGGGGAGCTCAGCTTCACCACCGACTCGGCCGCGCTGCAGCCGGACACTGTCGTCGCGACGGCCTGCCAATTCTGCAACTCGAACTGCCGCCTCCAGGTCGGCGTCCGGGCGGGGCGGGTCATCAGCGTCTCCGGCGACCCGGACGATCCGGTCCAGGCGGGCAACTTCTGCGTCAAGGCGTCGATGATGCCGGAAATCGCCTACAGCCCGCTGCGGCTGACCACTCCCCTGCGCCGCGTCTCCGGCGCCAAAGGCTCGAAGGACTCGAAGTTCGAGCCGGTCTCCTGGGACGACGCCCTTGACCTCATCGCCGACCGGCTGCTGCGGCTGCGTGACAGCGGGCAGGTGAAGTCGATCGCCAACCGCACCACCGGACGGCTCCCCCGCGGCACCGGCTCGCTGGTCGCGCGCCTGTTCGCGTTGCTGGGGAGCCCGAACAACACCGATGTCGGCCCCGTCTGCAACGACGCCGGCGGCAACGCCCTCGCCACGACGTTCGGGCTCGGCACCTTCACCAACGGCTACGGCGTCGACGGCGCCACCGGCCGGGAGGACCTCGGCTCCGCGAAGTACTTCCTGTTCTTGGGCACCAACCAGGCCGAGACCCACCCGGTCACCTTCGACTACCTGCTGAGAAGCAGAGCGAAAACAAGAGCGAAGCTCGTCGTCGTCGACCCGCGCCGGACACCGACCGGCGCGGCCGCCGACACCTGGGTCGCGCCGAAGCCGCACACCGACTTCGCGCTCGTGCTCGGCATGCTCCAGCACATCATCGCCAACGACCTCCACGACAAGGCTTTCGTGCGGCGCTGGGTGCTCGGATTCGCCGAACTCCGCGACCACGCCAAGGACTACACCCCGGACTGGGCCGCCCGCGTCACCGGCGTGCCGGCCGCGACGATCAGGCAGCTCGCCGAGGACTACGCCAAGGCCGAGCCCGCCGCGATCTTCTGCAACGCCGGCATCTCCCACCAGCTCGGCGCCTTCGACACCTACCGCGTCCTGACCTTCCTCGCCGCGGTCACCGGCAACATCGGCGTCCCGGGCGGCGGCTGCAACTTCATGCACAACACCTGGCCCGGCGACCTGCGACTGCCGGAGCTGACGGTCAGCACGCCGCCGCTGGACCAGGCCCTGCCGGTCGGGCCGGACTACTTCGCCGAGTCCATCCTCACCGGCCGCCCCTACCCGCTGAAAGCCGTCATCACCGAAGGCAACCCGCTCATCTCGTCAGCGAACACCAACAAGGTCCGTGAGGCGTTCAAGAAGCTGGACTTCTACGTCTACACCGGCCTGTTCATGGAGGAAGCCGCCTACTACGCCGACGTCATCCTGCCGGTCACCAGCGGCCTGGAACTGGACGGCGTCTACATGCGACGCGACGACCGCGCGATCCGCTGGCAGCACGCCGCGGTGCCGCGGGTCGGGCAGTCCAAGCCGGACTGGGAGATCTGGATCGACCTCGCTCACGCCTTCGCCCGTCGCGACCGCAGGAAGCCCGCGAGCTACTGGGCCGACGCCTTTCCCCAGAGCTGGAAGGACTACTCGAAGCTGTGGGCGGAGTTCGTGAAGCACACCCCGGCGATGGGCGGGATGACACAACAGCGGATGGACGCCCGCGCCGAGCCGCTGCGCTGGCCGTGCCCGACGACGTCGCACCCCGGCGTCAGCACGCTCTACCTCGTCCACCCGTCCTGGTACGAGGCGGCGGCCGCGCTCGGCGCGCCGGGCAAGCGGTTCCTCACCCCGAGCGGGAACGTCGAGATCTTCACCCCGGAGCTGGACCGGAAGCTCGCCGCGGCCGGCCACCGGGCGCTGCCGGTCTTCTACACCCACCCCGAAGTCACCGGCGCCAACCCGACGATCGCCTACGAGCCCGGCTTCGTCACCAACCCGATCAACCCACAGGCGGTGACGCACAAGGTGCGCCTCGGCGTCCCCGGCTCGGACGCGGTACACCGGGACTTCCCGCTGATGGGCATGACCGGCCGGCCGAGCGTCGTCCACTTCGCGAGCGTGACGCACTGGACGCCGACCGGCGAGCGGCTCAACGGAATCCGCCTGGTCCAGGTGCACCCCGACACCGCACGGCGATTCGGGATCGGCGACCGCGACACCGTGGTCGTGGAAAGCCCGCGGGGGAAGGTGACCGGCACGGCGCTCTTCTGGCCGGCGATCCGGCCGGACACGATCTTCGTCCCCAACACCTTCGGCCCCGCCCAGCGGGTCGGCGACCAGTTCGGCGACCCGCGCTACGAGGCCGCCAACGGGCTGGTCGACGACGCGTTCTACGACAACCTGTCCGGCCAGCAGGCTTACAAGTGCTTCGCCTGCCGGATCGGCAAAGCCTGAACACTCAGAGCTGCGAGGCGCGGCGCCGTTCGAGCAGGACGGTGTCGCGCCACCGGCCGTCGAGCTCACCGATGCGCTCCCGGATGCCGACAGTGCGGAACCCGGCGCCGTGGTGCAGGGCCACGCTGTTGCGGTTCTCCGGGAAGATCGACGTCTGCAGCGTCCACAGCTCGCCCTCATCGGCGGCGGTGACCAGCTGGTGCATGAGGGCCTTGCCGACGCCGCGGCCGCGGAACTTCTCCCCCACGTACACCGAGGTCTCGGCGACCCCGGCGTAGCAGTCGCGGCTGGACACCGCCGCCGCGGCGGCCCAGCCGGCGACCTGGCCGTCGACCTCGGCGACCCAGCGGTGGCCGCGCAGCCACTTGGCCTCGAGCTCGGCGCGCGGCGGGACCTCGGTTTCGAAGGTCGCGTCGCCGGTGGCGATGCCCTCGGCGTAGATGCGGCGCACGGCCGGCCAGTCCTTGACGCGCAGCGGCCGGACGGTGACGTCCCGGGCGAGGTCGCCGGGTTCGGTGGGCTTGGGGGCGAGCAGGCCCATGACGACGTCGGCCGCGTGCGGGAGACTCACCGCGCAGGAGGCGTTGACCGACACGAGCGTGGCGGTGCCGACCTTGCGCAGCCGCACGAAGCCGACGTCGGCGAGCTTGCGGACGTGGTGGGAGCAGTTGGACTGGCTGATCGCCATCTGCTCGGTGATCTCGCCGATGGTGACGGCCTTTCCGGCGGCCGCGACCGCGTGCAAGATCCGCACCCGCGTCGTGTCGGCGAGGCAGGCGAACCACTCGGCGTAGGTCGCGGCGTCCTCGACGGGTAGCAAGGCGGCGTCGGGCGCAGTCGTCGTCATGCCCCGATTGTGCCTCACCCGGGTGAGGGATCGACGGCCGTCGATGGTTCAGCTGCTGCGCAGTTCGACGAGCTCTTCGGCGACGGACAGGTCGGCGGCCACCTGGGCGTGGTCGTCGCCGACGGCGATGACGTGCCCGTAGCGGGCGAGATAAGCCCGCGGCGGGAGCGCGAGCCGGGTGCCGGGGCCGGCGGTGCCGAGGGCCTCGTGGACGGTGGGCCCGAACCGCTCGGGGTGCACCGCGGTGGCGGTGACCTCGCAGTCGTGGGCCGGGTAGAGGAAGCGGATCGCGGCGGTCCGGCGCAGCGGGCGTCGAGGGGCCGGTGCGCGGCCCACGGCGACGTGGCCGGCGGCGACGACCGGGTCGGCGCCGCCGGCGAGGATGCCGAGCCGCGGGATGAAGTCGCCGCCGAGGCGCGCGTTGATCTCGACCAGGCGCGGGCCGCGCGGGGTCAGCTTGAACTCGGTGTGGGTGGCGCCGTGGGTGAAGCCGATGCCCTTGTGGACCTGGTCGAGCTGGTCGAGCAGCGCGGCGTCGTCGAACAGCGGGTCGTCCGCGTCGACGACGTGGCCGGTCTCCTCGAAGAACGGCTCGAAGCCGGTCTGCTTGCAGGCGATCACCAGGGGATGGCAGACGCCCCGGTCGACGACGGCGTCGACGCTGATCTCCGGCCCGGTGAGCAGCTCCTCGACCAGCACGTCCGCCTCGTAGCGGGGCACGCCGGGCCAGGACGCTCCGGCGGCCGCGGTGAACGCCTCGGCGACCTGCTCGGCGGTGCCGGCGCGCAGGACGCCGAGGCTGCCGGCCAGACCACGGGCCTTGACCACCACCGGGTAGCCGATGTCCTCGGCCGCGGCGACGGCGTCCTCGGCGGAGGCGACCGGCCGCGACGCGGGCTGCGGCACCCCGGCCTCGGCCAGGACGGCGCGGGTCGCGGCCTTGTCCCGGCAGGCTTGAACGGCTTCGGGCGGGCTTCCCGGGAATCCGGCGTCCCGCGCGAACCGAGCGACGGCGGTGACCAGGGATTCGTCGTAGGTCAGCACGCCGTCCGGCCGGAAGCCGAGCCTGCTCGCGGCCTCGACGAGAGCGGCGGGATCGCGGGTGTCGACGACCGTGACGCCGTCGACGTGCTCGGTCTGCCAGGTCGGTTCGACCGAGTCGAGCAGCCACAGCCGGAAATGCGGCCGCAGCGCGGCCAGGATGTACTCGCGGTAGCGGCGATCTCCGCTGCCGACCAGCAACAGCGCCGGGTGCTCCGTCACGAGGTCCTTTCCAGCGGAACCGGATCGTTCCCGTCGCGGGTGGCCAGCAGGCCGAGAACGACGTTGGCGGCGGTGGGCAAGCCGACTTCGCAGCTGTGGTTGATCGCGTAGAGGATGCTGGTCCCGGCTCGGCGGCGGGTGACGAACCGGACCTGGGACAGGATCTTCAGGTGGTGCGAGACCGTGGGCTGCGAGATGCCGAGGTGGTCCACGATCGCGCCGACGGGAACCGGGTCTCTTTGCTGGGCCAGGAAGTGCACGATCATGACCCGGTTCGCGTCCGACAGCGCGTGGAACCAGCGGGCGTAGGACTCGGCGGTCTCCCGCTCCAGCTTGGGCTCGCTCACCCGCCCAGGCTAGCGAGCCAAGATGAACACCAGCGCCGCGACGACCCCCGCGACGGGCGGGGTGACCAGCCAGGCGATCAGGAAGTTCCGAACCGTCCCGCCGGAGATCCGGCTGAGGTTCGGGCCCGCGGACCCGGCGATCGCACCGGTCGACACGTGCGTGGTCGACATCGGCAGCCCGGCCCCGGCACCGACTCCGACGAGGGCGGCGGTGGTGAGGTTGGCCAGGAAGCCTTCGCGGTGGTTCATCTTGACCACGCCTTCGCCGAGCTTCTCCGCGACCCGCATGCCGCCCAGCAGCGATCCGGCGGCCATGGCGGCGGTCACCAGGATCATGATGTGCCACGGCTGCATGCCGGCCGGGACCAGGGCGAACGCGCCGATGGCGACGATCTTCGGGGTGTCGTTGAGGCCGCGGGCGAAGCCGGTGGCGCCGCTGGTGAACCAGTGCGCCGCGGTCATGATCCGAGCGGAGGTCTTTTCCGGCGTCACCACGGGCGCCGTCTGCACGGCGACGTCCCCGCTGCCGGAGGACGGGACCGGCGGGGTGACCGCGGACCGGCGCTTGGTCGCGGCGCCGGTCACGACGGCGAGGATCAGCGTGATGGCGTAGGCGACGACGATGCTGACCAGCAGCGGCGTGACGAGCTTGCTGCCGACGGCACTCCACGACACGCCACCGGTGCTCATCAGCAAGCCGGCGCCGACCATGCCGCCGATGAGGGCGTGGGTCGTCGAAACGGGCAGCCGCAGGATGGTGGCCAGGCCGACCCAGAACGCGGCTCCGGCGAGCACGGCGACGGCGAACGCGTCGGTCGTGGCGCCGGTGATGATGCCCTTGGAGAACAGGGCGGTCATCTTCGAGGCGAGGCCGAGCGAGAAGACGCACCCGATCAGCGTGGTGATCGTGCCCCAGATGATGGCCGTCTTGTACTTGGTCACTCCGGCCCCGGCCAGGGTCGCGACGCCCTTGGGGACGTCGTTGCTGCCGTTGACCGCCGCCAGCGCGACGACCAGGACGAACACGACTATCGCGGTGAAAGACATGCAGGTACTCCCCTCAGTGGTCGAAAACCTCGGTGTTCAGCAGCAGCCGCTGCCGGGCCCGCAGTCGTCGGCGCCCGGCTTGCGGGCGCGGATGATCGCGGAGTGCATGCCGTCGGCGGCGTCCTGGGTGAACACGACCTCGGCGCCGGTCAGCCCGGCCTCGGCGAGCAACGAGAGGTACTCGGCCTGGGACAGTGCGCCCGCGATGCACTGGCTGACGCCGCCGCGCTCGGCGCGGTCCGCGGGCGTGAGGTGGTCCTCGGCGACGACGTCGGTGATCCCGAGCCGGCCGCCGGGGGCGAGCACGCGCGCCATCTCGGCGAACACCGCGGGCTTGTCCAGGGACAGGTTGATCACGCAGTTGGAGATGATGACGTCGACGGTGGCGGCGGGGAGCGGGATCTGCTCGATGGTGCCCTTGAGCAGGATGACGTTGTCGACCTCGGCGTCTTCGATGTTCTGCCGGGCGACGGCGAGCATCTCCTCGAGGAAGTCCAGGCCGAAGACCTGCCCGTCCGGGCCGACGCGGCGGGCGGACAGGATGAGGTCCAGCCCGGCGCCGGAGCCGAGGTCCAGCACGGTCTCGCCGTCGCGCAGCTCGGCGACGGCGGTCGGGTTTCCGCAGCCGAGGCTGGCCAGCAGCGCGGCGTCGGAGGCTTCGTCGGCGCCGATGTCGCCGTAGGCGCCGGGCCCGAACCGCGTCGGGTCCGGCGCGCAGCAGCTCTTCGCTTCCGCGGCCTCGGCGGCCTTCCCGCGGTAGTAGTCCTGGATTTCGGCGGTGGTGGTGTCGGTCATGGTCGTCTCCCGGAGTCAGGCGCCCGTGGCGGCGAGCCGGTGGACCGGGGTGGGGTAGCCCGGCTTGAACGACACCGGCGCGGTGGCCGCGGAACGGGCACCGGTGGCGGCATTCGCCGTGGCCACGGCGTCGCGGACGGCGTCGTCGAGTTCGGCGGGCTCGCAGGCGACGCGGGCGTTGACGATCACCCGAGCCGTCGTGGCCGTCTTCTCGGCGGCCCGGTCGACCGTCGGCTCCGCGCCGGCGGCGGTCAGGCTGAGCTTGGCGAAGTCGCCGTCGGCGGCCTCGACGGTGAGCTTGGCGTGCCCGACGACGGCGCCGGCGCAGTGCGCCCAGCTGCCGAGGGCGGCGAGCATCTGCCGGCCCCAGGCGGTGAGGTCGAGCGGCGCTTCCGAGGTGAGCCGCACGTCCTGGTTCATCCAGGCCAGCTGGGCTTCGGCCGCGGCGTAGCGGTCGTAGTCGACCCGCAGGTCGACGGCGTGGTTGCCGGGCGGACCGTCCCACGCCTTCACCAAGTCGTCGACGCGGTCGCCCGATTTGGCGCTGTAGCCGACGACCGCCGCGTTCGGGTAGTCGGCGGCCAGCCGCGCCATCAGCTCGGTGGCGCGGTCCGGAGCGATGGTGTCGAGCTTGTTCACGGCGATGACGTCGGCCTCGGTCAGCTGCTGCCGGAACAGGTACGACAGGTCCGACTCCGGTTCACCGCGTTGCGCGGCGCGATCGAAAGCCAGGTACCGCAACGGGTCGATGACTGTCGTGAGTGGACTGACGACCATGCTGTCGCCGTAGTGGGCGCGCAGCGGACGGACGACGGTGGCCTGCAGGTCGGTGCACGAGCCGACGGCCTCCGCGATCACCGTGTCCACCGGCGTGTCGCCGGCGCCGTCGACGAGAGCGCGGATGGCGTCGACGAGGTCCTCGAAGCGGCAACAGAAGCAGCCGCCGGTGACTTCGGCGACGGAGTCGAGCTTGCTGCGCACCAAAGCGGTGTCGACGAGCTCGACGCCCTGGTCGTTGGTGATCACCGCGACGCGGCGGCCCTGCTCCTGCAGCGCCTGCGCGGTGGCGATCATCGTGGTGGTCTTGCCGGCCCCGAGGAACCCGGTCAGCGGCACGAAGGTGATCACGAGCTTGTCCTCCCAGTGGTGTCTCAGCCGTCCGAGCAGCAGGCGCCGGAGCCGCCGGAGACGACCGGCAGCGGAGTGCGGGTGGCGGCGGGCGCGTCCCCGAACGCGACCCGGCGGCTGGCACCGAAGGCGTCCAGCCACTTCGCGACCTGCGGGCGCAGCTCCGGATCGGACACGACCATGGCGGTGGTGACCGGCCGCGGTTCGCAGCCGCGCAGCGCTTTCGCCTGGTGCGCGCCCGCGCCGAACTCGACGGTGCGCAGTCCTTCGGCGTAGGCGTCGCGGACCGGGGCGTCGAGAACGAGGGCGAAGTAGATGCCGCTGCGTTCGCCGATGGCGGCGTAGTCGAAGCCCGCCCACTTCGGGAACAGCCGGTGGTGCTTGCGGATCACCACGCAGGTGGCGACCACAGCACCGTCCTTCGTGCCGAGGTAGGCCCGCACGTCCGCGCGGGCGTCCAGCAGGGCGGTCAGGACGTCGACGATGTGTGCGGGTTCCTCGCCGGCACCGTTCTTCTCCCGGTTGAGGCAGGTCAGCTCGGCGATGCGGGTGACGTAGGGGCGGATGGCCTCGCCGTCGACGCGGTCGACGTGCACCCCGGCCGCCTCGGCGCGGCGGACGTCGCTCTTGATCCGCTGGCGCTTCTTCAGCGGCAGCGCGGCCAGGTGGCCGTCCCAGGAGTCGGCGTCGAGACGCAGGTAGTCCTCGTAACCCCAGAAGGTGCTGTGCCCGCCGACCTGCTGCAGCGCGGCGACGAGCGCGTCGTTGCCGCTGCGGCCGGAGATCCACGGCGCGACGACGCACTTGATTCCCTGCTCGAACGCGGCGGGCACCAGCTCGGACACCAGCTGCGCCATCAGGCCGGGCGTCCAGAAGTTGTAAGCCACTTCGGTGCGGTAGCCCAGCGGGGAGCCGAGCAGCAGAGCGGGGAAGAACGGCTCGGTACCCAGCGCGTCGACCTCGTCGCTGATGCACGCGTCGGTCTGCGCGCCGCAGCAGACCTCCTCGCCCGTCGGCGCCTGCCACCCGAGGTAGGTGCGCGGCTCGTGGTCGACGACCGGCGGGACCGTCATCACGTACCCGGGCAGCAGCGCCAGCTCGCCCCGGGCCCGGGTCGCGATCGTGTGCCACGGCTGCAGGTCGGTCAGCGCCTTCTCACTCGCCCCGAGCCAGGTCGGGCCGAGGTAGGGGAAGACGTCGGTGAGGTCGGCCAGCTCACCTTCCCAGTCCAGGTCCGGCAGTCCCCGACCCGTGCTCACCACGATGCGCGGCGCTCCACCCATGGCTTCCTGCCCTCCCTATCGGTCTTCAGCACTTCACGCAGCAGCGGACCTTGCCGACGTCTTCGGCGTCGGCGCGGCGCTCGATCCACAGGTCCTCGACACGACGGTCCGGATGGGTCCACTCGACCCACAGGCCGCGGTCGACGGTGGCGATGTCCTCCATCCACGGCGAGGACAGCAGCGGCGAGCCCTTGAACAGCAGCAGGCGGGTCTGCAGGGCGGTGGGGTCGGTGACCTTCGCCAGCCCGGTGTCGACGAGGAAGTCCTCGAAGGTGAGCAGCTCGTCGTACTCCACCCACGGCGTGAACGGGATGAACGTCGGGTACAGCACGAACCCGATCCGCTCGGCCTCGGCGATCGCGGCGCGCATGTGGTCGACGTCGATGTGCTTGTCGAAGATCCGCAGGATCCGGTTCGACGGGAACTCCAGCGCCGAGGTGACCTTCACCAGCCCGAGCGACACGAGCTCGGCGAGTTCCTTCTGGTAGCTGAGGATGTGGTCGACGCGGGTGGTGAACTCGAAGGTGATCGGGCCGATCTCGTCGACGAGCTTGCGCACGACGCCGGGACCGATGGTCCGGGAGTTGAAGAACTCGGCGTCGATGAAGCAGAAGTGCCGGACGCCTTCTTCGGCCAGCTGCCGGCAGTCGGCCAAGACGGTGTCGGCGTTGTAGGCGGCGACTCCGCCGTCGTAGGCGCCGTAGACCGAGCAGTACGTGCACTTGTGGTGGCAGCCGCGCGTCGTTTCGACGTTGCCCATCAGCCCGTACGGTGAATGGTGCGCCGGGTAGTGCACCAGAGAGGGAAACAAATCACGAGCCGGGGCGGACACGGTGATGCGCCGGTGCGGCGGTTTCGGCCGCATCCCTTGTGTGGTCATCGATGCCGGCACGGTGGCGACCTCGCGCTCGCCTCGCGCCACCTCGGCGAGTTCGGTCGCCACGAGCTCCGGTTCTTCCATCACGATCGCGTCGACCGTTTCGAGGAACCGGCGGTGGTTCATCTGGGCGTACTGCCCGAACGCGACCAGCTTGGCTCCACCGAGGGATTCCCGCAGCCGGGCGGCGAGGTTCAGACCACGCTCGACGCCCTCGAACTGCTGCACCGACAGCAGGACCAGGTCGAACTCGCCGTCCGGCACGGCGTCCGGGTTCTTGTGGGCGTCCCACCCCACGACGTCGGCGTCCTGCGCCCGCATCGCGGCGCCCGCGCACGCGGAGGTCAGCGGCTGCAGCTCGGCTTCGAAGGCGGACGCGACCAGTACACGCGCAGCGGGCATGCTTCCCCCACAACTGAATCGGACAAAAAGGATTGGTTCCCCCAGCGGAACCGGCCCGGCGACGGGCCTCTCCTCGTATGCGGCATCACGATTGCATGCTTCAGCGATACATGTCAATGGATCGATAAACGCAGGTAGATCACGGTTTTCCGACTGATTATTCATCCTTTCGGACGTTGTGATCACGCTTCGGCAGCCTCCGCGGAGCGTGGTTCGCGGCAGCGGGCGAGGTATGGACCGCCGCTCCTTAATCGACTAGCATCGATGAAGGCTGGGGGAAGCTGCGCGTCCTCGGCACCGCGAAACCGGTCCCCGATGTCAAGGATGGTGGCATGGACAAGATCCTCGAGGTCCTGCGCTTGGCCTGGGAGAATTTGGTCGACCTGAGCATCTTCTTCTTCATCGCCCTGGCGATCGCCGCGACCGTCGACCTGCTCTACCTCGACATCGTCGCGCGCCGCTCGTTCCGCAAGCACGGCTTGCTGGGCGTCCTGTTCACCACGTGCCTGGGCGCGTTCAGCCCGTTCTGCTCCTTCACCGTCATCCCGCTGATCCGCAAGCTGTTGCGAGGTGGCGTGCCACTGTCGGCGGTGATGTCGTTCTGGATCGCCTCCCCCGCCATGGACCCGCCGATCTTCGCCTTGACCGCGAAGGAGATCGGCCTTCCGCTGGCGACCGCCCGCCTCCTCGGCGCCCTGGTGCTGGCGATCGGGGCCGGGGTCATCATCCTGCTGGTCGAGAAGCGCGGCGGGTTCAAGGACGTCCTGCGCCCGGAGAAGAAACCGGCGGTCGACGAACGCGAGCGGCACGCGGCGCCCGCTCAGGTGGCGGTGGCCGCCGGCGGCGGCTCGGCTGTTCTCACCGAGGAACCCACGCCGACCGGCGGCCCCGTCCCCGAAGACGACGATGACGACGGCGCCCCGTGGTGGCCGCAGGCCAAGGCGAGCCTCAAGTCGAAGCGGAACTGGCGCATCACCGGCCGGAACTTCCTGCGCGACACCGTGTCCCTCGGCAAGTGGCTGGTCTTCGCGTGCGTCTTCGAAGGCGTCATCCGCGTCTACGTCCCGAACGGGATCATCACCAGCATCCTCGGCGGCGACAAGGGCTGGCTGGCCATCCCGCTCGCCGCGGTCATCAGCATCCCGCTCTACCTCAACGGCGTCGGCGCGATCCCGATCGTCGGCGGCCTGCTCGCCAAGGGCATGGCCGAGGGCGCGGCGGTGACGTTCCTGCTCGCCGGGTCCGTGACCACCATCCCGGCGATGGTCGCGGTCCGCAGCGTGGTCAACAACAAGGTGTTCGCGCTCTACATCGCCTTCGGCATGCTCGGCAGCATCCTGCTCGGGTTCCTCGCGCAGCTGCTGTTGTGAACTCGTGCCGGGCGGGCGGCACCTCCCCCACCTGCCCGCCCGGTACGTCCACATCGGATCTCGTCGACGGGAAAGGACTCCTCGTGTCCGTGCCCGAGGTTCTGTTCGTCTGCGTGCACAACGCCGGTCGCTCGCAGATGGCCGCGGCCTTCCTGCGCCACCACGGCGGCGGGCGCCCAGCCGGGGAGATCCGGCCCGTCCGGGACGAGATCGAGCGGCGGGTTCAGGACTTGCTGTCCGAGCTGGCCGGCATCTCCGCGACGGCGGGCCGGGCCGCGAGCGACACCGGGACGGCGGCGACGGTGAGCGCTCCGAGCACGAGGAACGCGGTCGAGTAGCTGCCGGTGAGCGCGGCCAGCGCCGCACCGGCGTAGGGCGCGACCGCCGACATGGTCACCAGCGGCGCGGACAGCAGGCCGCTGAGCCGTCCGTACCCGGCGGTGCCCCACCGGTCGGCGACGGCGGTCGCCTGCAGCAGCGTGTACACCCCACGGGCCATTCCGGCGAGGACCGAGGCGCAGACCAGCGCCACCGTCGATGTCAGCGCGCCCAGCAAAGTGGTCGTCGCGGCGAGCACGACGATGACGACGGCGGTGCGGGCGCGGACCCCGGTGCGGTTCACCAGCGTCGCGAATCCCAGCCGGCCGGCCACCTGACCGGCGCCGCCCAGCCCGAGAGCGATCGCCGCCGTCCCCGTCGAGAGCCCTCGCTCGGCGAGCAGGGCGACGAGGTTGACGACGACGGCGTAGGTGCCGAGCGCGGTGAGGCTGAACGCGGCGACCAGCGCGACGAACGCCGCACTCCGCGCTTCGCTGCGCGGCTTCGACGGCTGCCCGGCGTCGGCGACGACCGGCGGCCACGAGCGGCGGAGCCCGAACCAGTGCCCCGGCACGGTCAAGACGGCGAGCACGACCGCGAGGACGAGGTAGGTGGTCCGCCAGCTCAGGTTCTCGGCCAGCAGCGCGGTCAGCGGGGCGAACACGGTGCTGGCGAACCCGGCGACCAGCGTCAGCGTCGTCAGGGCCCGGACGCGGCGAGGGCCGTACCAGCGGGTGAGTGCGGCGAACGCCGGCGGGTAGAACGTCGCGGCCATCGCCAGCCCGGCGCAGATCCAGCCGACGAAGAACCACGGCACCGTGCGCGCGGTGGCGATCACCACCACCGCTGCCACGCCGACGACGGACCCGGCGGTCATCAGCAGCCGCGGCCCTCGCCGATCGAGCACGCGTCCGACCGCGATGCCCGTCAGCGCGGACACGAGCAGGGCGACCGACAGCGCCGCGGTGAGCGCGGCCGGCGACCAGCCGGTGTCGCGGGCGATGGCGGGGACCAGCACGGGGAAGGCGTAGAAGAGCACGCCCCAGCTGGTGATCTCGGTGAGACACAGGACGGCCAGCACCGTCCCCGGCTTGCGCTCGGTCAACGGAGTTCGGCGAGCAGCTCCCGCACCCGCCGATCGATCTCGTCCCGGATGGGCCGGACGTCCTCGACGCCCTTGCCCGCGGGGTCGTCCAGCTGCCAGTCCAGGTACCGCTTGCCGGGGAAGACCGGGCAGGCGTCGCCGCAGCCCATCGTGATCACGACGTCGGCGGCCTCGACCGCGTCGGTCGTCAGCTTCTTCGGGACCTCGCGGGAGAGGTCGAGCCCGATCTCGGCCATCGCTTCGCGGACGGCGGGGTTGATGCTGTCGGCGGGCGCGGAGCCGGCCGAACGGACGTCGACCGCACCGTCGGTGTGGTGGGCGAGCAGCGCGGCGGCCATCTGGGAGCGGCCGGCGTTGTGCACGCAGACGAAGAGGACTTCCGGCTTGCGGGTCATCGAGGGCTCCTGACGTAGCGGCGCCGCAGCGCGAGGGAGACGTACACGAGGGCGACGAGCACCGGGACTTCGATCAGCGGGCCGACGACCCCGGCGAGTGCCTGCCCGCTCGCGGCCCCGAAGGTCGCGATGGCCACGGCGATGGCGAGTTCGAAGTTGTTGCCCGCGGCGGTGAACGCGAGCGTGGTGGTTCGCTCGTAGTTCAGTCCCACGGCTTTGCCGAGCGCGTAGGAACCGGCCCACATCAGTCCGAAGTAGACCAGCAGCGGAACCGCGATGCGCGCGACGTCCAGCGGACGGCTGGTGATCTGCTCGCCCTGCAAGGCGAAGAGGATCACGATGGTGAACAGCAGCCCGTACAGCGCGACGGGCCCGACCTTCGGCAGGAAGTTCTTCTCGTACCAATCGCGGCCCTTGGTGCGTTCGCCGACGCGGCGGCTCAGGTAGCCGGTGGCCAGCGGGATGCCGAGGAAGATCAGCACGCTTTTGGCGATTTGCCACCCGGAGACGGCGAGATCGGCCTGCGGGAGGCCGAGCCAGCCGGGCAGGACCGAGAGGTAGAACCAGCCCAGCAGCCCGAACGCGATGACTTGGAACACCGAGTTCAGCGCGACGAGCACGGCGGCGGCTTCGCGGTCGCCGCAGGCGAGGTCGTTCCAGATGATAACCATGGCGATGCAGCGGGCGAGGCCGACGATGATCAGGCCGGTCCGGTATTCGGGCAGATCCGGCAGCAGCAGCCAGGCCAGCGCGAACATCAGCGCCGGGCCGACGAGCCAGTTCAGCACCAGGGAGGGCCACAGCAGCCGCCGGTCGCGGGTGACCGTGCCGAGCCGGTCGTAGCGGACCTTCGCCAGGACGGGGTACATCATCACCAGCAGCCCGAGGGCGATCGGCAGCGAGATGCCGTCGACCTGCACCGCGGACAGCGCAGTGTTCAGGCCAGGCACCCAGCGCCCGGCCAGCAGCCCGGCGACCATCGCGGCCGCGATCCAGACCGGCAGCAATTTGTCCAAAGTGGACAAACGTGGCGGCGCCTCCGCGATCGCAGTCACGCGGTGACCGTTTCGCCCGTGGCGGTGAGCACGGCCGACAGCCGCGCGAGCACCTCGGGGTGCACGCGGTAGTAGATCCAGGTGCCACGGCGGTCGCCGGTGATCAGCCCGGACTCGCGCAGCACCTTGAGGTGGTGGGAGATGGTCGGGCCGGTGAGGTCGAAGGCGTCCGTCAGGTCGCAGACGCACGCCTCGCCACCGGCGTGGGACGCGATCAGCGAGAGCAACCGCAGCCGGACGGGGTCGGCCATCGCCTTGAACAGGTGCGACAGCTCGACCGCCTGGTCCTGCGTCAGCGGTTCCCGGGCCAGGGGCGCGCAGCAGGCGTCCATCGCGACGAGCGGCAGTTGCTTCGACATGCCTCTATATTGACAGATTCACATATAGACGGCAATCTAAGTTCGTCTACTTAGACAGATGTCTATCCAAGGAGGAGCGGAGATGTCACGGGTACAGCTGGCCCTGCGGGTCGGGGACTTGGCGGGATCGATCGACTTCTACTCGAAGCTGTTCGGGACGGAGCCGGCGAAGCTCCGGCCGGGCTACGCGAACTTCGCGATCGAGGAGCCCGCGCTGAAGCTGGTGCTCCTGGAGGGCGAGCCGGGCCAGGAGACGGCGATGGACCACCTCGGCGTCGAGGTCGAGTCGGCCGACCAGGTCAACGCGGCAACCCAGCGGCTGACCGGCGAAGGGCTCGAGACGCTGACCGAGGACGACACCACGTGCTGCTACGCGGTGCAGGACAAGGTGTGGGTCCACGGCCCGGGCAAGGAGCCGTGGGAGGTCTACACGGTGAAGGCCGACTCGACGACGTTCGGCACCGACAGCGCAGCGCTGGCCACCCCGGCGACATGCTGCACACCGGACGCCGAAACCGCCACCCCCGAGGGCTGCTGCAGCTGAAGCCCCGGAGCCGGTGCGCAATCGAGGGGCGCACCGGCTCCACGAGGACCAACCGCGCCTCGCTCACCGCACTGCACCAGTGTCCGGAGCGTCCACTGCCCCGCGTTCCAGGCCCATGGATTCCGCCGGTGGCACCAAGGGCCGGTCGCTGCCTGCCGCACGATCCACACGGCCCGGTCTGACCGTCGACCACGCCGACCGGCCCACCACGACCCACTCCCCGATCTCGATCGCTATGGGCCTCACCAGCAGTATGGCCGTCATCCACTCGACTATCCCCATCGCCGCCTCCTCAAGTTGTCGTTCGATCCTCCGTGGCCTCGCGGCCGGGTTGACGCTCGTGAACGAACGTTGACTGGCGTCGACTGGTTCGTACGCTGAGACCCGTGGGAGTACTGAGACGAGCGGTGACCCCGGCCGGTCCGATCACCGTCTTGTTCGACCGCCTGCACGAACTCCACCTCCGGGCCGGGGAACCCGGGCTGCGCCAGATCGCCCGCGACATCGGCATCGGTGTCCTCAGCCACGCCACCGTGCACAACGCCTTCACCGGCCCGCGCGTACCCAAATGGGGATATCTGGAGCTCATCGTCGAGACCCTGGGCGGGGACACCGCCCTGTTCCACACGCTATGGCTCGCAGCGCGGCAGGCCGAAAGAACCGGCCAGGCAGCCCCGGCGACCGGCCCGGCCATCTTCTCGCCGATACCGGATGGGGCTGCTTGGGCCTGCACGAACATCCTGACCGGGCACGACGGCGAGGTGACCGGGGTGGCGTTCAGCCCGAACGGCCGGCTGCTGGCAACGGTGAGTGCGGACATGTCCGTCCGGCTGTGGAGCACCCACGACGGAACGCCGCACGGCGAGCCGATGAACGGTCACCGCGGCCCGGTCTGGGGCGTCGCCTTCAGCCCGACCGGCCGGTGCCTAGCCACCGCCAGCGTGGACACCACCGTCCGCTTGTGGGACCCACACACGGCCACCGCCCTGGCGGTTCCGCCCCTCGAACACGACGGCTACGTGGTCGCCGTCGCGTTCAGCCTCCACGGCCGCGCGCTCGTCACCGGCGGCGGAGACACCCTCGTGCGGGTGTGGGACCTCATCGACGGGTTCTCCCTCCGTTCGGTCCTGACCGGTCACACCGACGCGATCAACGACCTGGCGGTCAGCCCCCGCGGCTGGATCGCCTCGTCGGACGCCAACGGCGAGGTGCGCCTGTGGCACGTGGGCGACCGAGAACCCGTCGACGTACACCTCGGCAGGCACCCCTCGTCGATGGCATGCGTAGCGTTCAGCCCCGACGGGCGCACACTGGCCGCCGGAGCCGACGACGGCACCGTCCACGTCTGGACCACCGCGACCAGGACACGCGTGCGGCAACCGTGGACGGCACACGACAGCCCCGTCTGGGGCCTCGCTTTCCTCGATCCGGACACCCTGATCACAGCCGGCCGCGACCACACCGCCCAGGTGTGGAACTGGGCGACCGGCGTCCCCGCGGGCGCACCGCTGCTGGGCCATGAGGACGCTTTGACCCAGGTAGCGGTAGACCAGGCGGGCACGGTGCTGGCGACAGCGAGCGACGACTGCACGGCCCGCCTCTGGCGACCCGACCCGACCCGCCGATGACCAGTTCCCCTCTCGCCGGTTCACGACTTCCCGCCCCGGTACGACCACTCACCCCGCATCGCAGCTCACTCCCCCGGTCGCCGACCGCGAGGCCAGCACGGAAGGACCGCGCCACCGAGCCGTTCGCCACCGCCGCCAATGGTCAGTTCCCCGGTTCCGCGCTGAACCGGTTGACGAGCTGAATCCGGGACTTGACCTCGAGCTTCCGGAAGACCCGGCTCAAGTGCGCCTCGACCGTCTTCTCCGTGACGTACAGCCGCTCCGCTATCTGGCGGTTGGTCAGCGCGTCGGCGGCCAACCGGGCCACCCGGCGCTCCGACGGCGTCAACGCGGGAAGGCCGGTGACGCGCAGACGCGGCGGCCGGCCGCCCTTCGTCGTGAGCCCGGCCGTCAACCGGGCCGCCAAGGCCTCCGCGCGGCACTCCAGAGCCAGCTCGGCCGCACGCCGGATCGTCGCGCGGGCGGTGCTCCGGTCGCCGTCGCGCAGGTGGAGTTCGCCGAGGTCGGCCAGCGCGTGGGCGAGCTCCAACCGTCCTTGCCCCGCCTCCAGCAGCTCGACCGCCTCCTCCAGGTGCCGCCGCGCCTCCGCGGCTTCGGCGAGCCCGGCCGCCGCGCGCAGGGCGACCGCGATGTGGCGGGGAACGGCGAACTCTCGCGCGAGGCGCAGCTGCTCGCCGATCAACGCCGACGCATCGGCGGGCCGGGCGGCCGCCGAATGGGCTTGGGCCGCCGACAGCCGCCACGGCACGTCCCACAGCTCGCCGGTCCCCCACCGCTCATAGGACTGCCGGCAGAGCTCGGCGTCGGCCAGCGCGCGGACGTGCTCCCCTTGGGCCAGCCGGAGCCGGATCCGCGCACCCAGCAGCCACAGGTGCGCCGACGAGTGCGGGGGCCGGTCGTCGCCGAGCACGCCGGTCCGGAGCACGGCCGCGGCGGCCGGCGCCTCCCCGTGCTCGAGGTGCAGGTCGACGGCAGTCGCCGCCAGCAACGGCAGGCCGATGTTCGGCGGCGGGGCTGCCGCCGTACCGAGTTCGACGTGTTCGGCCGCCTGCGCCAGATCGCCGCGGAGGAACGCGATCCGGGCCAGGTAGCCGCGGACGATGCCCATCGGCAGCAGCAGCCCGCGGTCCACCGCGGTGTCCAGCGCGCGCTGCATCCGCCGGTCGGCCTCGTCGAGCTGGTCGGTCACCAGCAGCGTGTGCACCGCCGCCCAAAGCCCGCACCGCTCGGGCGTCAGCACGTCGCCCGCCAGGGCGGACCGGGCCAAGGAGATCGCCTCGGCGGCCGGGCGACCGGCGAGCACGGCTTCCAGCGCCGCCTGGGAGTCGAGGACCGCCTGCGGCCGGCCCGGCCGACTGCCGAAGGAGTCCAGCCGGCGCACCAGCTCGGCCCGCCCGGCCAGGTCGGCGCGGGCCATCCCGATGAGCTCCGCCTCGACCTCCAGCACCAGCGCGGGATCGTCGGTGCCGGCCAGGTCGTCCAACGCCCGCACGAGCAGCGGAACCGCCTCCCTCGGCTCACCGCAGGCGTTGCGGAACCGGGCGAGGCTGTACGCGCACAAGGCTCGTTGCCTGCCGCTGTCCGCGAGCGCCAGCGCTTCCCGGAGGTGGACGTCGGCGTCGGCGAGCGCCAGGTGGTGCGCCCGGCAGTTGCCCAGCTGCCGGCTCACCTCCGCGCGCTGCGCCGGGGGCGGCGGCTCGGCGCGTGCCCGGTCGAGGAACACCGCCGCGTTCTCGGGCGCCCCGTGCCGGAAGGCCTGCTCGGCGGCGGCGGCCAGCAGCCCGACGCGCTCGGCCACGCCGGCCGGGGTGGTCCGCAGCAGGTGGGCGGCGACCCGGGTGACCGGCTTGCCCGCCCGGAGCAGTACTCGCGCCGCCCGTTCGTGCTCGAGCCCCAGCTCCTGGACGGGGATCAGCATGAGCGCGACGTCGCGCACGACCGCGTGGACGAAGGCCGGCGGGTCGGCCCGCTCGAAGATCCCTTCGAGGGTCAGCCGGTGCGCGGCGGCGGCCGCTTCCGGCACCGGCACCTCCGCCTGCCCGGCCACGTCGGCGAGAGCCACGTCGTCGCCCAGTATCGCTACCGCCTGGGCCACCGCGCGCACTTCCGGTCGTTGCCGGCGCAACCGGGCCGTCACGTACCACCGGATCGCGTCGGGGCCGGCCGCGGCGACGGCGGCGGCCCCCTCGGCGGTGGGCCGGACACCGTCGGTCGCCAGGACGCGCAGGAGCTCCCGGACGAACAGCGGGTTCCCGCCGGTGAGCTCGTGGCAGGCGGCGCAGAACCGCTCGTGCGCGTCCGGACCGAGCGCGCGACGGACCAGCTCCGCGACCGCACGAGCGCTCAGGTTCCCGGGCCGCAGCAGGGTGGGATCGTCCGTGGCCAGGAGGTCGTCGAGTGCCCCGTCCTCGCCGCGGTCGGCGGACCTCGCCGTGACCACGACCAGCGCGGCGCAGGAGTCGAGCCGCCGGGCCAGGAAACCCAAGAACCGCAAGGACGGCACGTCGGCCCAGTGCACGTCGTCCACCAGCAGGACCGGTGCGGCCCGCTCGGCCAGGCTCACCAGCAGCCAGTACAACCCGTTCAGCACTGCGTACAACGAGCCCGGCGCGTCCATCCGGGCTGCGGCGCCGAACAGGCCCTCGGCGCTCCCGGCCGCGCCGCCGAACAGCCGGGAGCGTTCGAGCCCACCGGCGGGGAGCACGGGTTCGAAGAGCTGGCGCACCACCCCGAACGCGAACTCCCGTTCGAGCTCCGCGGCGCGCGCGGACAGCACCGCACACCCCCGGTTCACCGCCAGCCGGCGAACGTGCTTCAGCAGCGCTGTTTTCCCCGTACCCGCGCCGCCCTCGAGGACGACCACGCCGCCCTGGGCGGCGCCGAGGCGGGCGAGTGCCCTCTCCAGGGCGCGCACTTCGGCGTCCCGCTCGACGAGCTCCGGCACCGGAGACCCACTCCGATCTGCGAGCGCCTGAAACCACGCGATTCGTGGCCAGGAAGGGTTTTCACCCTAGCAGCAGGGAGCGCTCGTCCGGACCGTCCAATCATCGACGCGGCCGCACCCGCCTGGCCAGTAGGTCGCCGAGCTGCCGCCCCGCCGCCACCGCCCTGTCCCACGCCACGGACGTGCCGGGGCGGTCCACCGGTCCGGCGCCGGGCCGCCCGAGGGCGACCCGGCCGATCACCGTCCCGTCGTCGCCGAACACGAAGTGCTCGCCGTACCCCGATCCGGACACCGGCAGCCCGAAGCGCCCGAGCGGCTTTCCTTCGGTGTACAGGAAACCGAGCAGGAACGCCGACGACGGCGGGGGTCCGAAATCGACGTCGGTGTCCGGTGTGAAGGACCAGCCCGGCCGCTTCCGCACGGCCGGCACCGTCACCCACCGGACCACGTCCTCGACGTCTCCGGCGTCCCCGCGGACGCGCAGCTCGACCTCGAGCACGGCCACCCGCGGGAGGTCACCGACCAGCTCGACGTCGTGCAGGCACACGGTGAACGGGCCGCCGGGATCCGCGTCCGCGCGCCGGCCCGTCGCGCAGTGCCGCCGCAACGTCCGGCCGTGCACGCGAATCAGGTCCGTCTCGAGCGCGGACGCGTGCGGATCCCACTCGCCGTCGCGCAGGTAGTAACCGGGCCCGGGGATCTCCGGGCGTCCGGTGCCGCCGGCCGCCTCGCCGATCCCGGACAGGTCGAGGTCCCCCAGGATGTCGAGCAGGTCCGCGTGCGGGTCGTCGACGTGCTCGCGGACGCTCTCGAGCGCGACGTCCATCGCGGCGACCACGGCGAGCGTGGATGCCGTGTCGTGGAAGGGATCCGCCGACTCCGCGTCGACGGCGACGAATGTCGTGGGCCCGCCGGCGTAGTAGCCGCCGTGACCGCGGTCGCCGGTGGCGACCACGAGGTCGTACACCACCTCGCCGTACTCGGCCGGGTCCGGCTCGTGCGCGGTCACCGTCCGCACGGTCACCGGTCCCGGCCCGTCCGGTCCGTACCCGTCGAGCCGGGCGCCCACGCCGAGGGAGCCGATGCCGTCGGCGATCATCGTCGGCACGGCGTCCGCGAGGTTCCACGGATCGACCGCACGCCGCAGCGGCCCCTCGGCCGAGCGAAAGGGGTGCCCCGCCGTCGCGAACACGGCCAGGCCGTTCACCGAGTACAACGGCCGGCCGAGCCGGCCGGGTCGTTCGGCGAGCACGACCGTGCCGGTACCGCCGCCGGACCGCACCTCGTCCCCGATCCGGACGTCCTCGATCGGCTTCACCGAGCCGTCG
Source organism: Amycolatopsis sp. NPDC005961 (assembly GCF_040629235.1). Taxonomy (NCBI): domain Bacteria; kingdom Bacillati; phylum Actinomycetota; class Actinomycetes; order Pseudonocardiales; family Pseudonocardiaceae; genus Amycolatopsis; species Amycolatopsis sp. NPDC005961. The sequence goes on from NZ_JBEXVF010000022.1 coordinate 104,406, forward strand.
GCCATGAGCACGCCGGTGCCCGCGCCGAGGCAGCTGCTCGGCTGTGGCCGGTACCGGTTGAGCGGGCCCCACAGGCACAGGCTGCGCGAATAGCCGTTCGTCACCCCTTCGTGCTCGCGCACGGGAGGCATCGGCGGCTTGGACGCGTACGACGACGTCACCAGTTCGGGCAAGCCCGCGGTCAGGGTGCCCGCCGTCGCCGGAACGACGGCCGAGCCGGAAAGCGGCGCGTACCACGTGGTGTACCCGCCGTTCCACCAGCTCTGCTCGGCCACCTGGCCGGGCACGGTGAGCCCGGCGGTCCGCAGCGCCCGGATCTCGGCGTCGACGTCCGGGGAGCCCAGCGCCTTGAACAGGACCCACAGGTTGTAGAGGAACCACACGGCCGCGTTCGTGCTGTCGCCGCCGACGCCGAGGGCGCCGTTGAGGTTCGCGATGAGCGTGTCGCCGGCCAGTACGCCGCCGAGCTGCGCGCGGGCCTCGACGAGCTGCCCGGCGGCCGCCAGGGCCCGCAGCGCGGCCGCGGTCGGCTCGTACGCGGTCTGCAGAGCCGCCAGGTAGCTCGCGGTCAGCGCGGGGAGGAACTGGGTGTGCAGGGCCGCCAGGTCGGCGGTCAGCTTGCCCGTGTGCAGCGGGATCCCCGCGGCCTGCCGCGCCGCGTCGGTGAGCACGGCCAGTGCGTAGGTCTGCCACCAGCCCTGGTCCAGCACGGGCTTCTGCCGCCGCACCGCGGCGGTGACCGCCGTCGACGCGGGTGTCACCGCCCTCTTCGGGAAGAACGCGTCCGCGTAGCCGGAGAACGGGCCCTCGTAGGAGTACGTGATGTAGTAGCCCGAACCGCTGTCGGGCGGCTGCGCCGCGATCGGCGGGTTGGCCATGGCGGCCTGGAGCACGGCGCTCAGCGCGCCGCGGTGGGCCGACTCGACCCCCGGGTGGCCGTAGCAGGGCAGCGACTCGAGCAGCAGCCGCAGGCCCGGCAGCACTCCGGGGGCCGGCTGCGGTGCGGAACCGGTGACCAACCCGGCGAACCGGGCCTGCAGCTGCTGGAACGTCATCATCGCCTCCGCGGGTCAGCCGGCCGGGGTGAGCGCGGGGGCCGGCGGCGCGACGACGACGTCGAAGGACGCCGACGAGCCCCCGCAGGGATTGCTCGCCGTGATGCTGCTGCGGGTCCGCGACTTCTCGGCCGCCTCCTTGCCGTTGGGGGTGACGGCCCCGGTCTTGTCGTCGAACCGGAGGAACGCCGGCAGGGCGTCACCGCCGTGCCGGAACTTCACCGGCGTACTCGGCAGGACGGCGAACCCCGGGCTGAAGGTCTGCAGCGTGGATGGCGTGCTGCCCAGCGGGAAGCTCAGGTCGGCCATGGTCATGAAGTTCGGAGCCATCCCCGCCATGGAGAGGGTGAAAACGACTCCCGGCGTCGGGAGGGGGCCGAACGGCGGCGTGGTCAGCTCGATCACCACGAGCCGGTCGTCCCGGCGCGCCAGACACCGCAGTGCCTTCTCGGCCGAGGGGTCGAAGTGCCCGTCGCTGTCGAGCGGAGCGGGGCCCAGCATCAGCAGGAGCGAGGCGAGGAATTTCCCGTCCCCGGTCAGGCGGGAGTCCCACGGCCCGCTGGCCCAGGTCTGGCACACCACGACCGGCGACGACGAGTCCTGGACCGTTCCCCGGCCGGGCATCTTCGGCTGGAACGAGACCGTCCCGTCGTCCATGAGGCTGAGGTACCGCAGGACCGGTGGCTTCGCGGGATCGGGCCGCAGCACGGTGAAGAAGGTGCTCACCCCGAACGCGTCGGTGGTCACCTGCCACACGCAGTCGGGCAGCGACGTGCCGGCGCCGAACCGGATCGAGCCGTCCGGGTTCGCCTGCAGCACGTCGCCGTCCACGGCCAGCGTGCTCCCGACCATCAGCAGCGAGTTCCGGTCCGGGTTCCGGTACGGGACGGCGTAGTCGAGGCTGCGGTTCTTGCCGTCGACCCGGAAGCCCGCTGCCTTCGCGTAGTCGTTGACGAAGTCCTCGATCACGTCGGGTTGCTTCTTGAACAGCTCGTAGAGCATCAGGCCGACCCCGGCCAGCGCGGCGAGGACGGCCAGCGGGCCGGCGAAAGCGATCATCGTCGCCAGGACGCCCCCAGCGGCGATCGCCCCTTCGGCGACCAGCCAGCCGCCGACGATCGCGAACAGCATCAGCGACCCGCTGACGATGTTCAGGACGTCCGAAACGAGGGCGAGGCCGGTTTCCCCTTCGGCCAGGTGCACGATGCTCACGACGATCCCGGCCAGGATGAGCACGGGCCCGACCCGGGTCGCGACGAACTCGTCGAGGTTCGCGCCGAACACCCTCGACACGAGTGAGGCTTCCTCGGCCGTGGCGGTCGATTCGGTGACGAGAGCGGTGGTGAGTTCGCTGTCGCCGGCGACAGCCAGCTTGCCGACCGTGCCCTCGACGTCGCCGATCCAGCGCGCCGTCGAGTTCCCGATCTTGAGCAGGCCTTCCTCCAGCTGCTTGGTTTCCCCCGTCAGGACGATGTCCTTCAGCGCCGCGTACCGCTGGAGCTTCGTCATCCCGTTGACGTTGAAGATCGCATAGATGCGGACGCCCCGCTTGAGCACCGCCGAGACGATCTGCAGGCCCAGCTGGACGGTGTTGATGACGAGGGTGGCCCGCTGGACGCCGCTCAGCTTGTCCCAGCTCTTGAACGCGCTCAACAGGTTGAAGACGGCCAGGCCGGTGATCCCGCCGATCAGGACCGACCCGAAGACCTGTCCCACCGACGCCAGTTTCGGGAACCGGCCGGTGAACCACGAGAGCCACTCGTTGGCGATGTAGGGCAGCGCCAGTGCGTACTGCGCCGTGCTGGCGATCGCCAGGAGCGCGTCGATCGAATCGTGCAGCAGCCGTTCGGCGTCCTCCTGCTGCAGGATGGCGCCGATCGCCCTGGCGGCATCGGCGATCTGCGCGTCCTCGTGGCGCACGTTGCGGTCGACGAAGGCCTGCAGGTACTCCTTCACGAGGTCGAAACTCACGGCGTCGCCGAGGAACCCGAACATGCTCGGCAGGATGTTCGTGGCCAGGAAGGTGTTGATCGTGGACACGTAGCGCTGGGCGAAGAAGCCCGAAGGGTCCAGCGCGGTCAGCACCGCCACGTTCTGCTGGAAGAGCCGGGGCAGGCCGGTGCTGTCGCCGGATCCGGTGTTGACCGACATCTGCATCGAGATGTTGGCGAGGATGGCCGGTGCCGTGTTGTAGGTGTAGTAGGCGAAGGCCCAGTAGAGGTTGTTGGTCTTCGCGTACTGCCCGGCACCGCGGACGTCGGCGATGAGCTCGGCCCGGACGTCCCGGGTGTCGCCGGGGTCGGTCACGACGTTCGCCGTGATGTCGGCGATGTCGGCCGTCACCGACGCGTCGATCGTGGCCTGGTGGGCCCGGGCGTTCGTGATCTGGTCGGCCAGGTAGTCGGCGGTCATCGGGCAGTGCTCTTGCCACCGGGACTCGAACAGCTGCTGCCCGTGGGCGTGGTAGACGGGCGATGTCGCGATCTGGGTCTTCAGCCAGGTCATCGCCCGCGGGCCGTTCAAGTACTGGCAGTGCTCTTCCGACCCCGCCGACAAGCCGTAGGACAGCACGGCCGTCGAAAGCGACCGGTACCACCCGGCCGGGTCGCGCACCCCGGTGACCGCGGTCCCGGCGACCTTCGCGAGGTCGCCGGTGAGAGCCGGTTGCGGGACACCGGGGAACAGCCGGCCCCACAGGTCGTCCGGGACGAAGCTGTTCATGATGGTGCCGAGGTCTTCGGTCACCCCGGCCTGCACCACGTCGCCCCAGGCACCGTTCTCGTCCTTGCCGAACGGCGTCATCGCGAGCAGGCCGTAGATGTCGACCGTCTTCCCGGCCGTGGCGGTGGCCACCTCGACGGACCGCCGGTGCAGCTCGGGGTGCGCGTCGCGGAGCCGGGAAAACGCCGCCAGCGTGTCGTCGGTGCTCAGCCGGGTCGCGTCATCGGCGTTCAGGCTGCCGTCGGCGGGCAGGCCGGTGCGCAGCTGGTGGGCCGGGTCGAGGTCGTGCCAGACCAGCCGGTCGCCGACGACCGCGGCGCCGGGCACCTCCTCGCCGGCGATCACCAGGCGTCCGTCGAAGACGCCGAACGGTGTCGCCTCGGGTGTCGCCTGGTAGTACCCGGTGAGCGCCGGGGCGGTCCGCACCCCGCGGAAACCCACGAGCGTGCCTTTCGGCGCGACACCGTCGATTTCGAGCACACCGGTGATGCCGAGCGCCGCCGAGTCTTCGGCCGCTTCCAGCCACCAGGGGTACACGGTGTCCGGCCCGGTGGGCCTCTTCGACCCCTTGTCCGGGATCGGGGCGACCGAAGACTTGAAGCTCAGCAGCCACGCCGTCTTGCCATCACGCTCTCCTAATTGGACACTGGCCGTGAAGGCATCCGGTTCCCAGGCGACGGCGCCGGTTTCCTTGTCCTCGAACTCAAACGTGAACGAGGGCGGCTGGAGCGGACCGCCCGGCGTGACGGTGTAGGTCAGCAGCAGCCGGTTGCCGACCCAGCGGGCGCCTTCCCAGGCCGGCGACTTCGGGTCCCAGAGCAGCCCGACGACGGCACCGCCCGAGGTTTCGTAGGTGGCCCCGCAGCCGAGCGCGACGTCGCAGGCGAACTGCGCCCGGGCACCGGCGGTCACCGAGCAGAGGTCGTCTTCGGGACCGACGGTGCCGTGCGCACCGGAGCCGTCGTGGCTCAGCCGGAGGTGTCCGCCGCCGAAGGCACCCCGCCAGGTCAGCACGCGATCGTGCGCGTCGTAGTCCCAGGCGTCGCGCGGAATGGGCAGGCGGTCCAGGAAGAGCTGATCTTCACCCCCGGCCTCGACCATGGTGACCCGGCCGGGAACGGGCCGAGTCGAGTTCCCGAAGGTCTCCATGCGTTCGACGACGTAATCGTGGTGCGGCCGGCTTCGGACCGTGCTCGACGTCATTGCCCACTCCCCTTTTTGTACCGGATCGGCCGCAGGCGACTGTCCGCGTCCGAATGAAAGGCCGACCACCGGCGGCATCTCCTCACCGGCATCGACGACCGGCCCGACGTTATGGACGGGCAACTGGGGGCGCGTCAGGGAAACCCCTACAGAAACCCCCTCGTCTTCGAGGACGGCCGAGGTCGGTCGCGCGCGGACCGGTGTGATGATCGACGCGCCCGGCCGCGCGTTCTCGAGCCGCTGCGTTGAACCGCGCCGGTCAGTGCCCCGGCACGACGGTGGCGCGGCTTTTGTGCGCCTGCCTCACTTGGTCTGGGGCCAGTCCGCGAACGCCGCTCAGGTCAGCCGCGCTGCGCTCGACCCCAGAGCCGTCCTACACTCCGTCGCGTGAGGACCGAGAGCTCGACCCTAGGCGAAGGGCGAGCGTAAGGGTCAAGCCGAAGGCGGGGCGGCTGACCAAGGACCAGATCCGCGGACTAGTCGAGCGGCTCGGTGATGTCCGGGAGGTGCTGCCCGATACCGACCCCATTCGCAAAAGAGAGGTTTACCGCCAGCTCCAGCCGCAGGCTATCTACTACCCCGGTAAACGACCAGTCCGGATCGAGGCAAATCTCGGTTCGCATGTATGTGAGGTTGTGGCAGATGTCGGAGGGCGGACACCTCGCCGACGTCGAGGGACGAACAGAGGATTCGCCGGCGAGCCCTTCACATCGAGCTTGTACGACCGCAACCCGGGTAGAACGGTGTGATGGGTGAACTGTCGCTGGATTACCGGGCATTGAACCGATCGCTGAAGGTGCCGCCCGACCCCGCAGAAGTCGGCCGGGCGTTGCTGGAAGCCGCAGCGGCGCACTACGAAGACCGGTGGCCGGGCTGCGGGCTCGTCCAGTTCGAGCAGTCCGGAGCCACTTATCTGTTCGATCTCGCCGGTGCCGCACGAGAGGAGCGGACCGTGGCCGCGTGGGCTCTGACGCCGGCCACGATTGCCAAGCGCGATGTCTCGTACCAGCGCGGGTATCCGCTTCCGGCGGCGCCGGACGGGGCGCTGGTGGATCGCGGGCATCTCATCCCGCACCTGTCCGGCGGCGAGTTCGGCCCCAACATCTTCCGGCAGCATCGCGCCTTGAACCGCGGGTGGTCGGCCGAGGGCAAACGATTCCGGGCGCTGGAGCGGGAGGCGGCAAAACCCGGCACCTTCTACTGCGCTCACTTGCTTTACGACGACGACACCGCCTACCCGGTCGCCATCGAAAGCGGATTACTCCGCGGTCTCGCGCTGCACATGGAACGATTCCGCAATCGCTTCCCGCCGAGCTAGCGAACCAAGCGACTGCGTCTTCGCGTTGCCGAGCGCATTCCATTGTCAAACCGCTGGTCAGCCGATTCCGTAACGCCGTAGCTTGCGGTAGAGGGTCGCGCGGCCGATGCCGAGCAGCGCCGCCGTCTGGACGCGGTTGGCGTTCGCCGCGCGCAGTGCCTCCGAGATGGCCTGCCGCTCCGCCTTTTCCAGCTCCGTCAAGCGCGGGTGCGCCGGTGATGACCGCAACCGGCTCGGGAGGTGCCGTGCGCTGATGGTCGGTCCCGCGGCCTCCGCTCGCGCCGACGCGATCACCGCCTTCAACTCGGTGACGTTGCCCGGCCAGTCGTGTCGCTGCAACGCCGTTCGCGCGTCCTGTGTGAGGTGCGCGCCACCGCCGAACCGCCGGGCGAGCTCGGGAATGTCGGCTGTCCGCTCGCGCAGGGCGGGTACCCGGATCTCGACCGGTGACCATCCGGTGCGCAACACTTCCGCGCATCCCGGGCGGGTACCGGTGGTCAACGTCGCGATCACCCGCCCCGGATGCTCCACGGCGAGGAGGGAAGCGAGGCTGGGGCGCAGGCGTTCGACGTGACGCAGCAGCACCGCACCGACAGGTTGTGCGAGGGCCTCCCGCCAGCCGTCGTCGTCCGCCGCGTCGAAGACGACCGGGTCGCCGAGTACGGCGCGGGCCACTTCGGTCTTGCCCACGCCTGGTTCGCCGAGCAGCACCATCGGCCGGGTGCCGGCCCGTGCCACGGACCGCTCCAACGACCGCCAGGCCGGCGAACTACCGGACAGCCCCGCGTCCGCGAAGAGCGAAAGCCTGGTGCGCCGGCGCGCCGGACGCGGCCGGGGTGGTTCGACGACGACCAGGAGGCCCTCGCCGTCACCCGGCAACGCGGGGTGGAGGTGGACCTTCACCCCGTCGTCCAAGATCAGTTCGGTCGTCGGCAATGCGCCGTCCCGGGCCGCCTCGATCGCGTACGACTCCAACGTCTCGATGTCGCGGGGCCGCAGCAAGCCGGCGGCGGCGTCGCTGACGAGCCGGGTCCGGCCGTCCAGCACGGCGATTGGGTGCCGGCCGGGCCCGGCGCGCAGGTAGGCGTCGAGCAAGCGATGCTCGTGCGCCGACGCGGCGTGCACCAGCTCGCGCTCGATCGCCCCGGTCGCCGTGGTCGTGATCGCGTGCAGCACCCGCAGCGGCGCGTCGAGCTCGCACACCACCGCGACCGCGCCGACGACGCTGCGCGTCACCGGGTCGGTCACGGGAGCGCCCGCGCACACGGTGTGCTGGTACAGCTCGAAAAGGTGCTCGGGCCCGCCGATCACGCACGGACCGCCCGTGTCCAGGACGTGGCTGATCCCGTTCGTCCCGGTGGAGCGCTCCGACAGGTCCGTCCCCAGCCGGGTGCCGATCCGGGCGAGGTGGGCGCCGACTGCCTCCTCGTCGGCCCAGCAGCCGACGACGCGGGCGTGCCGGTCGCTCAGCACCACCGCGGCGCCGAGCCCGGCCAGGTCGCCGGCGAGCTTGGCCAGCACCGGGGTCGCGGCGCGGACCAGCGGGGTCTCCAGTGAGACGGGCACGGCGGGCACGTGGTCGCGGGTGACGTCCAGCTCGGCGAAACACGACCGGCGCCACGCCGCGGACAGCCACGCGGGCAGGTCTTCCGGCAGCCGCCGGTCGGTGAGGAAGAGTTCCCTGGCGCGGCGCAGCCGGGCGACGCCGTCGCGCGTGTCGATCTCGTAGCCCATCCGTTGTCACTCCATTGTGGTCACCGGACCGCCTGTCTCATTGTGAGACAACCGCGCACGTCGCCGGCCCGCCAAGGTGAGGGCATGACGACGGATTCCGTACCTCGCCGGGAGACTGCCCGGCCGGCGCCGCTCACCTCCGCGGACGTCGAAACCGATGTGATCGTGGTCGGCGGCGGCGGGGCCGGGCTGCCCGCCGCGCTGTTCAGCCGGTGGCTCGGCAACGACGTGGTCCTGCTGGAAAAGGCGCCCGAGCTCGGCGGCACGGCCCGCAAGGCCGCCTTCTGGTACTGGGTACCGGACAACGAGCCCATGCGCGCGCTCGGCATCGAGGACCGGTTCGAGGACTTCCTCCGCTACGTCGCGCGCCTCTCCCAGCCGACCCGGTACGACCCGGACAGCCCGACCGCCGGTCTGACCGAGTGGGAAGCCGGCATGGTCCGTGCCATCCACACGAGCGCGAGCCCCGCCGCCGAGCTGCTCGCCGAACGCGGGGCCCTGACCTACCGGCACTGCCCGGACGTGCCGGACTACTGGTCGGAGCTGCCGGAGGACAAGGCGCCGACCGGCCGCGTGCTGGTGCCCGCCGACGCGCGGGAGTCGATGTCCGACGGCGGTGCGCGCGCGGTCGAGCAGATGTCCGCAGCGGCCGAGCGCGACGGCGTCGACGTGCGCACGGGACACCGGGTCCAGCGGCTCGTCCTCGACGGCGGCCGCGTCGCCGGGGTCGAGGCCACGACCGCGGCCGGGGACACTGTCCGGGTGCTCGCGCGCAAGGGCGTCGTCTTCGCGACCGGCGGCTTCACCCACGACGACCAGCTGCGCCGCGAACACCTCGGCGTGCCCGCCTATCCGGGGTGCGCGGCGATCACCAACGAGGGCGACTTCCTGCGCATCGCGTCGACCGTGGGCCCGCAGCTCGGCACCATGAACCACGCTTGGATGTGCCCGGTGCCGCTGGAGAAGGTCGGGCGCCCCGACCTGGTCGGCATGTTCTCGGTGGCCGGCGACTCGATGATCTTCGTGAACCGGCACGGCGAGCGCGTCGCCAACGAGAAGCTGCCCTACAACGAAGCCGCGCGGACGTTCTTCCACTGGGACCCGGCCACCGGGAGCTACCCGAACCTGGTGCTCGTCCAGCTCTGGGACCAGCGCAGCCAGGACCACTCCGCCAGTGACGAGTACGGCCGCCTGATCGTCCCGCCGGGTACCGATGACGCGCACGTGCTCAAGGCGCCGACCCTCGACGAGCTCACCACGAAGATCCGCGAGCGGCTCGCCTCCCTCGCCGCCGAGACCGGCGGCTTCACCCTCGCCGGCGACTTCGCCGCGAACCTGCCGGGGACGATCGACCGGTTCAACAAGTTCGCCGCGAACGGCAAGGACGAAGACTTCGCCCGCGGCGAGACCGCCATCCAGCTGGTGTTCAACGGCCCGGTGAAGGAAGAACCGGGCCGCGCCAACCCGACCATGTGGCCGATCAGCACCTCCGGGCCCTACTACGCCGCCTTGGTCACCGGCGGCACCCTGGACACCAAGGGCGGCCCGCGCACCGATCCGGACGGGCGGGTGCTCGACGACCTCGGCGCCCCGATCCCCGGCCTCTACGGGGTCGGCAACTGCGTGGCCTCCGCGTCGGGACGCGCCTATTGGGCCGGCGGAGCGACCCTCGGGCCGATCATCGCGTTCGCCTTCCGGGCCGCCCACGCCGTCGACCGGGCCTGACCGGTCGCCCCCGGCAGCCGCCGGTGTCACGGCCGGTACAGCCGCGCGAGGGTGGCCATGTCCTCCTGGCCGAGGCCCGCTTCCTGAGCCCGCCGCACGACCCCGACGGCCGTACCGACCGTCGGGGCGTCGCGGTCCGGGTCGGTGACCGCGGCGAGGAACAACTCGAGGTCCTTGCGCACCAAGTCGACGGCGAAGGCCACCGGTGGCATGCCGTCCGCGAGGAAGGCGTCCCGCTTATAGTGCACGAACGGCGCGGCGATCACGGACTCGCCGATCGTGTCGTACGCCGTCCGCAGATCGATTCCCGCGCGCGTCGCGGCCCCCAGCACCTCGGCAAGCGTGGCGTTGAAGGTGTGCAGCAGCGCGTTGAGGCAGAGCTTGAACGTGGAGGCCGCGCCCACGGGCCCGAGGGGGATCGTCTTCGTGCTCAGATGGCGCAGGACCGGTTCCGCCGCGGAGAGGTCTTCCGCGGTGCCTCCGAACAGCACCGTCAACGTCCCGCCCCGGGCCGCGCCGACCGAGCCCGACACGGGTGCCTCGGCGAACCGGATCCGCCGCCCGGCCAGCGTCTCCGCGACCTCACGGGAGATCGCGGGGCCGGACGTGCTCATGTCGAGCACCAGCGTGCCCTCGCCGAGCGCGTCGGCGACGTCGCCGAGGACCGCGCGCACGGCCGGGCCGTCGGCGAGCATGGTGAGCACCACCTCGGCCCCGGCCACGGCCTCCCGGGCCGAGGCGGCGACGTACCGCCCGGGGATCCCGGCCCGCTCCGCCCGCTGGGCGTCACGGTTCCAGCCGGTGACGTCCACGCCTTGGTCGACCAGGCGCAGCAGCAGCTGGGAGCCCATCGCGCCCAGACCCAGCACCGCGACCTTCATGAGCGCCTCCCGGGATCGATGAGAACCTTGCCGTCCACTTCCCCGGCGGCCAGCCGGGCGAGCCCGCGATCGGTCAGGTCGTCCAGCCCGATCACGGAGTCGAGCAGCTCGCGGCCGAGCACTCCGGCGGCGAGGATGTCCAGCGCCGGGGCCAGGTCCTCGCCGCACACGTGCGCGACGGTGGACTCGACGGTGATCTCCCGCAGGACCAGGCCGAACAGGTCGACCGTCGGGGCTTGCTTGGGCAGCCCGACGGCCAGGACCCGGCCGCCGTCGGTGACCATCCGGACCGCGTTCTCGAACTGCCCGGGCGCGCCACTCGCTTCGATCACCACGTCGGCGCCGCGCACGGCTTCGACGACGTCGTCGGCGGCGTCGACCGTGCGCGCCGCACCCAGCCGTTTTGCGCGCTCCAGCTTGTCGCCGGCGAAGTCGATCACCGTGACCTCGGCGTCGTGCAGGTGCCGGAGCCCGGCGAGGACGAACGAGCCGATGGCACCGGCGCCGATGACGACCACGGAGTCGCCGGGCCGGACGCCCGCCCGCCGCGCGGCGTGCAGGCCGACGGCGAGCGGCTGGGCGAGTCCGGCGTGGTCGAGGGACACCCCGTCCGGGATCCGCCGGAGGGTGCCCGCCGGGGCCGCGACGTACTCGGCGAGCCCGCCCGGCGCGTTCAGCCCGAGCGTGTAGTACCCGCGACACAGGTTCGTACGGCCCTCCCTACAGCGGTCGCACTGTCCACAAGAGACACCGGCCCCGGAGGCCACCAGGTCTCCCGCCGCGAAACCGCTCGCGCTCTCGACGACCTCGCCGACGAACTCGTGGCCGATGACCATCGGGCCGAGGTGGCCGCTGCCGGGGTGGCGCCGGGTGAGCGGCACCATCTTCGGGCCCGCGGCCCACTCGGTGGCGTCCGACCCGCAGATCCCGCTGCGCCGGACGGCGAGCAGCACCTCCCCGGAACGCGGGCGCGGCGTCGGAACGTGCTCGATCCGCACGTCCCGACGCCCGTGGTAGACCGCCGCGCGCATCATCGGGCCGCGCCGAACTCGAGGTGCACCTTGATGTTCGCCGCCGTGTCCCGCGACGCCGCTATCGCCTCCGCCGCCCGCTCGACCGGGAACCGGCTGGTCACCAGCTCGGCCAGGTCGACGTGGGCGCGGTGCATGAACCGGAGGGTGTCCGGCCAGACTCCGGGCGACCCGGTCATCCCGCGGATGGTCAGGTCCTTCGACTGGATCAGGCCCAGCGCGGCCGGTGCCCGGCCGCCGACGTCGATGCCGACGCAGACCACCCGGGCGCCGTGGGCGGCAGCCTCGAGGGCGTCGGCCACCACCGCCGTCCGGCCCGTCGCCTCGATCACCACGGTGGCGCCGACACCGCCCGTCACCTCGGCCACCTGCTCGGCAACGGGTGCCGCCGTCGGGTCGAGGACCAGCTCGGCGCCCAGCTTCCGGGCCGCCTCGCCGCGCCCGGCGGCCGGTTCGACCGCGATCGTGCGCGCTCCCATCGCCGCGGCTCCCGCGATCACCCCGAGGCCGATCGGGCCCGCACCGAACACCACCACGGTGTCACTCGCGTTCACGTTGCCCGCCAGCACGAGCGCGTGGTACCCGCAGCTGAACGGCTCGACGAGCGCCCCGTCGGTGAACGACAGCGAGTCCGGCAGCTTGTGCAGCCAGGCGGGCTTGGCCACGAAGAACTCGGCGGCCGCGCCGCTGATCGAGAACCCGAAGTGGTCCTCGCCGATCACGCACTCCCCCACCACCCGGTCGCCCGGCGCGAACGCCGTCACCGCGGCGCCGGTTTCGACGATCTCGCCCGACCACTCGTGGCCGGGGATGATCGGGTACCTGAACGGGATGATGTACCGGCCTTCGAGCAGCTCGATGTCGGAGTGGCAGATGCCGACCGACCGGGCCGCGACGAGCACCTCGTCCGCGGCGATCCGCGGCACCGCCAGCTCGTCGACGGATACCGTGTCGGCGGCGGTGAACCGCATCGCTTTCATCATTGGACTCCGTTGCGGTCGGGGGAAGAGACCTGGTCGGCGATCGCGCGAAACAGCCCGGCGCCGTCGAGGTCGGCAGGTGCCACCAGGGTCAGCGGCACCCGGGTGCGCCAGGCCAGCGCGGGCTGGCCGTCGGACAGGCGCACCGGCACGACGTCGAGCGTCGGTACCCCGGCGGCGAGCACGGCTTCGCCGGGTGCCGCGGCCGGGGCCGTCCGGACCCCGGGCACCGAGCCGACGACGACCCGCGGCACCGGACCTGCTCCGGACCAGACCCGCGCGACGGCGGCACCCAGCAACGCCGCCAGCCGGTCCGGGGACACGTCGGGGACCTCGGCCGCCGCTTGGTGGACGGCTGTCGGCGTCACGGATCCAGCGGCGGGCTGCGCGTCCAGCAACGCGGTCAGGATGCGCGCGGTGAGCCGGTGCGGGCCGATGTCGAAGCGGGCCGGGTCTACGCGACGCTCGTGCAGCAGCCGCCGCACCGCCGGGGACCACGGGCCGCCGCGCGGCGTGGCGGGCCGGGGGTAGGGCGTCGTCACGCTCATCCGAGCCTCTTGCGGATCGTCTGTACGATGCGGTCCACGCTGGGGATCACCGAGTCCTCCAGCGCCGCGGCCGACGGCAGCGGCACGTGCGGGGACGTGATGCGGACCGGCGGCGCGTCGAGGTCCCAGAACACTTCATCGGCCGCGAGGGAGACGATCTCCGCGCCCCAGCCGAGCAGCTGCGGGTTCTCCTCGACCGTGAACAGCCGGCCGGTGCGCGCAACCGAGCCGAGGATCGTCCGCGTGTCCAACGGGACGAGCGAACGCACGTCGATCACTTCGAGGTCGATGCCCTCCGCGGCCAGGGCCTCGGCGGCCTCGACGGCACGGGGCACCATCAGACCCAGCGCGAGCACGGTGGCGTCCGACCCGGCCCGCCGCACCACGCTGGTGCCGAGGCTGTCGACGATCTCGCCGTCGGGCACCTCGCCCTTGCTCGCGTACATGCCCTTGTGCTCGAAGAAGAGCACCGGGTCCTCCGAGCGGACGGCCGCGGCCATCAGCCCGACGACGTCACGCGGGTTCGACGGCGTGACCACCTTCAGCCCGGGCACGGCCATCGCCCAGTTCTCGATCGACTGCGAGTGCTGGGCGCCGAACCGCAGGTTGCCGCCGTTGCCGGTCTTGATGACCAGCGGCAGGGTCACCTGACCGTTGGTCATGTACCGCGTCTTCGCGATCTGGTTGACGACGATGTCCCAGGCGACGGCGAAGAAGTCGGAGAACATGATCTCGGCGACCGGCCGCAGCCCCGTCATCGCGGCGCCCATCGCCGCGCCGAGGATGGCCTGCTCGGCGATCGGGGTGTCGATCACCCGCCGCGGGCCGAATTCGTCGAGCAGGCCGGGCGTGGTCTTGAAGACACCGCCCGCGCCGGCGATGTCTTCACCGAGCAGCAGCACCCGCTCGTCGCGGCGCATCTCCTGCGCGATGCCGCGGGCGACGGCCGCGCGGTAGGTCAGTTCCGCCATGACGATCCTCCGTCGGCCCACACGTCCGTCAGCGCCGCCGAGCCGTCGGGCTCGGGGCCGTTCTGCGCCGTCTCGGTCGCCTTGTCGACCGCGGCGGCGACCTCCGCGTCGATGGTGTCCACTTCGGACTCCGGCACGCCGATGCGGGCGAGCCGGTCGCGGTACAGGGTGATCGGGTCGTAGTCGAGCCACGCCCGCACTTCCTTGTCCGGCCGGTACTTTCCCGGGTCGGCCCGCGAGTGGCCGCCGTGCCGGTAGGTCGTCGCCTCCAGCAGGCACGGACCCTCCCCCGACCGCGCGTGCGAGAGCAGCTCCCGCGCGGACAGGTAGACGGCGTCGACGTCGTTGCCGTCCACCGTGCGGGCCTCGAGCCCGTAGGCCGCCGCGCGGTCGGCCGCCGGCCGGGCGACCGCCGTGATGTCGGCGATCGCGGTGTACTCCATGTAGAGGTTGTTCTCGCAGACGAACACGACCGGCAGCGCGTACACCGCGGCGAAGTTCAGTGCCTCGTGGAAGGCGCCGATGTTCGTGGTGCCGTCGCCGAAGAAGCACACCGCGACCTGGCCGCTGCCGCGCAGCTGCGCCGACAGCGCGGCGCCGTTGGCGATCACCAGGTGCGCGCCGATGATCGCGTACGAGCCGAGCATGCCGTGCTCGACGCTGGTGAGGTGCATCGAACCGCCTTTGCCGCCCAGCAGCCCGCTGGAGCGGCCCATCAGCTCGGCGAGCACCGCCGCCATCGGGACGCCGCGGGACAGCGTGTGGGCGTGCCCGCGGTAGGTGGCGAACGTGTAGTCGTCGGCCCGCATCGCCTCGCCGAACCCGGCCGAGATCGCCTCCATGCCCAGCGACAGGTGACTCGTGCCCTTGACCAGGTTCCGCATGAACAGGTCGTAGGCGCGCTTTTCGAACTGGCGCAGCTCCTGCAGCCGCCGGTACAGCGACCGGCGCGTCTCGGGCGCGATGTCGGCGCGGTCCAGGTCGCGGTTCTCCAATGGGGGGAGCACCACGGGGTGCTCGCCGTACGGGTGTTGCTGCAGCGGCAACGTCATGCGATGGCCTCCCCGCGGCCGGCGGCCG
Source organism: Amycolatopsis sp. NPDC005961 (assembly GCF_040629235.1). Classification (NCBI taxonomy): domain Bacteria; kingdom Bacillati; phylum Actinomycetota; class Actinomycetes; order Pseudonocardiales; family Pseudonocardiaceae; genus Amycolatopsis; species Amycolatopsis sp. NPDC005961. Next base: position 119,653 of record NZ_JBEXVF010000022.1, read on the forward strand.
TGTTCAGGTGCGACTGGGACTCCCGCGCGGTCGGCAGGACGCCGTTCACGGCGATGTAGCGCGGCCCGGCGATCAGCAGCTCCTCGGCCGGGAACTTGGTGATCACCTCGCAGCCGTCCGGGGTCACCACGAGCTCCTCCTCGATCCGCGCCGCGCCGATACCGTCGGCCGAGGGCCAGTACGTCTCGAGCGCGAAGACGTTCCCCACTTCGAGGGTCTCCGGGTGCTCCAGCGAGACGAGCCGGGAGAAGATCGGCTTCTCCCAGATGGACAGCCCGACGCCGTGGCCGTACTGCAGGCCGAACGCGGCTTCCTCGTCGGGGAAACCGAACTCTTGCGCGGTCGGCCACACCGAGACGATGTCCGCGGTCGTGGCGCCGGGGCGCACGAGCGCGATGGCGCGGTCCATGTACTCGCGCGCCCGGACGTAGGCGTCGCGCTGGGCGCTGCTGGCCGAGCCGACCGCGAACGTGCGGTAGTAGCAGGTGCGGTAGCCCTGGTGGCTGTGCAGGATGTCGAAGAACGCGGGGTCGCCCGGCCGGATCAGCCGGTCGGAGAAGACGTGCGGGTGCGGCGAGCAGCGTTCGCCGGAGATCGCGTTGACGCCTTCGACGTACTCGGAACCGAGGTCGTAGAGCGACTTCGACACGAGCCCCACGCACTCGTTCTCCCGGACGCCGGGACGCAGGAACCGGTACAGGTCGTCGTAGGCCGCGTCGACCATCGAGCACGCCTGGGTGAGCAACGAGATCTCGTCGGCCGTCTTGACCCGGCGGGCTTCCATGAAGACCTGCTGCCCGTCGGTGACGGTCACGCCCGCGCGCTGCAGGGCGGCCAGGATCGGCAGCTCGATCACGTCGACGCCGAGCGGTTCGCCCAGCAGGCCGAACTTCTCCAGCTCCCGCTTGATCTTGGCCGCCACCGCGTCGGCGATGCCGGCGTCGGGGTGGAACGCGCCGCGCAGGGTCGAGATCCCGGCCCGCGCGCCGGACTCCGCCCGCGGCCGGACGGCACCGTGGTGCGGCGCGTGCGGGTCGGCGTCGGCCTCCGCGGTGGTGGTCGCGAGCCACGGGTTGTACAGCTGGTGGTGCTTGGCCGCCGAACCGAAGTCCCAGACGATCGGGTCGCTGGCGCGCGTCAGCAGCGAGAACCGGATGAGCTTGTCCATCGCCCAGGTGCCGATGTGGGTGGCGGACATGTAGCGGATGTTCGTGAAGTCGAACGCGAGGACGGCGCCGAGGCTCGACTTGTCGAGCTCCTCGCGCAGGCGCTGCAGCCGCTGCGTGCGCAGGCGGTCGTGGTCGATCCGGTTCTCCCAGTCGACGGCGTTCGTCCCGAAGGTGGCGATCGGCATGTGCTTTCCTTTCCTGCGGCGGGAACCGCCGGGGTCGATGACGGGCGCGGACCCGCTCAGACGAGGACCATCCCGCCCTCGATGGGGATCACCTGGCCGGTGATGTAGTCCGAGTCCGGGCCGGCGAGGAAGACGGCCGTGGGGACGAGGTCTTCGGGCTCGGCGGGGCGGCCGAGGAGGATGTCGCCGGCCATCGCGTCGAACCCCGAGTCCCCTTCGCCGATCCGCGCGAGGTCGCGATCGAGCTTCTCCCACAGGGGAGTCCGCACCACGCCGGGCGAGAACGCGTTGACGGTGATGCGGTGTCCGGCCAGGGCCCGGGCGGCGGCCTGCGTCAGCGAGATCACGGCCGCTTTGCTCGCGCAGTAAGGCGCGAAGCTGGCGAAGCCCTGCCGTCCGGCGATCGAGGCGGTGTTCACGATCTTGCCGCCGGTGCCCTGCCGGAGGAACTGGCGGGCGGCCTCCTGGCTGCCCACGACGACCGCGAAGGCGTTCACCCGGAAGATCCGGTCCCACACCGGCTCGGTGATGTCGAGGAACTTCTCCGGCTCGTTGAACCCGGCGTTGTTGAAGTACGCGTCCAGGTGGCCGAACTCGGCCGCGGCGAGCGCGATCGCGGCGCGGACCTCGTCGCGGTCGGTGACGTCGACCCGCGCGTGGACGGCGCGGCCGCCACTGTCGCGAATGGACTCGGCCACGGCAGCGGCCTCGGGTTCGTCCCGGTCGGTGACGACCAAGGCGGCGCCTTCCAGCGCCATTCCGCGGGCCAGCGCCGCACCGATTCCTCGGCCCGCGCCGGTCACCAGGACCGTCCGGCCGGCCAGCCGGGCGGTCACGACCGGGCTCCGGCCGGGATGATCCGTTCCGCCCGCAGCGTTTCGAAGAGCCGCGCGAATGCGTCCAACGTGCTGGTGTAGCCGGTGAAGCCCGCCTTGCGGCTCTTGCTCATGTCGGTCAGGCACTCGATGGGCCGGCCGAGGTCGCTGTCGGTGTGCCACCAGGACGCGACCCGGCCGACGTCGGCCTCGCGCAGCCCGTGCCGCTCGGCGATCCGGCGCCACACCGGGCCCGCGTCGAGCATCTGCTGCTCCAGCGGCGCCGGCTTGCCGTCGAACCCGGCCGGGGTCACGCCGAGCAGCGCGGCGATCCGCGGCCACATCCACCGCCAGCGGAAGACGTCCCCGTTGGCGATGTTGAAGGCCTCGTCGCGTCCGCCGTCCGTGGTCGCGGCCCAGATCATCTGCTCGGCCAGCAGGCCCGCGTCGGTCATGTCGGTGAGCCCGTTCCACTGGGTCTCCGAGCCGGGGAACCGGAACTCGCGGCCGGTCTCCCGGCAGATCTCCGCGTAGACGGCAAGGGTCATGCCCATGTTCATGGCGTTGCCCACGGCGTGCCCGATCACGGTGTGCGCGCGGTGCACGCTCCAGGTGAAGCCGTGCCGCTCGGCGGCCGCGAAGAGCTCGTCTTCCTGGGCGTAGTAGAAGTTCGGCACGTCCAGCCGGGCCTCGTCTTCGTGGAACGGCGTGTCCGGCATGGCCCCGGCCGCGTACGCCTCGAACGGGCCGAGGTAGTGCTTGAGCCCGGTCATCAGGGCGACGTGCCGGGCGCTGCCGCCGGCCGCCGCCAGGAGGTTGCGCACGATGCCCGCGTTGACCTCGATGTTCTCCGCCTCGGTCGGACGGCGCGACCACGCGGTGAGGAACACGTGCGTCGGCGCGACGTCCGCGAGGGCCGCCTGCAGGGCGGCCGGGTCCTCGAGGTCCACCCGGACCGACCTGACCCCGGCGAGGCCGGACGGGCTCCGGGAGACCCCGGTGACCGCCCAGCCGCGTTCGGCCAGCCGCGAGGCCACCGCGGCCCCGGCGATCCCGGTGACCCCGACGACGAGTGCTGATTCGCTCACGTTCTCTTTCCTTTTCGGTTCAGGCGAGGGCCGGGGTGCGGCGGCGCACCCGGGTGTAGATCGCGGCCGCGATGAGGATCAGGACGCCCTGGAAGAAGTACTGCCAGCTCTGGTTCAGGTTCAGGAACGTCGTGGCGTTGAGCACTTCCTGGATGAGCGTGGCGCCCAGCAGCGTCCCGATGAACGACCCGCGCCCGCCGGCGAGGCTCGCGCCGCCGAGCACGACGGCGGTGATGCCGGAGAGCGTGTAGCTCACCCCCTGGGTCGGGTCGCCCACGCCGATCTGGGCCATCAGCAGCAGCGCCCCGAAGAACGTGAGCACCGCGCAGCCGACGTAGGCGAGCACGTGGATCCGGTCGACCTTCAGCCCGAGCCGGCGCGCCGACCCCTCGTCCGACCCGGCCGCTCGCAGCCCGTGGCCCCACCGGGTGAACCGCAGCGCCAGCTCCAGCGCGACGGCGACCACCACGGCCACGATGAACGCGATCGGCACGAACCCGACAGTCGCCGTGATCACGTCGGTGACCGAGGCGCTGATGAACCCGCCTTGGAAGGGCCGCAGCAGAAGGGAAATCCCCTGCAGTCCGATGTAGAGGGTCAGGGTCGCGGCGACGGCGGTGAATCCGCCGAACCGGACGAGGAGGCCGTTCAGCAGTCCGGACACCACGGCCACGGCGAGCATGATCACGAACGCCAAAGCGATCATGACCGGGGACCGGCCGTCGGTCACGAAGAACGAGGCGATGACCACCAGCAGCCCGGCGAGCGGGCCGACCGAAAGGTCGATCCCGCCGGTCATGATGGCGATCGTCTGGCCCAGGCTGATGAAGGCCAGCGCGGTGAGCAGGGTCAGCAGCGAGGTGACGTTGAACGGCGCGAGGAACCGGACGTTGTGCGCGAAGGTGTACGCGCCCAAGGCCAGGATCACCAGCGCCAGCACCAGGCTGGACGCGTAGTCGCCCTTGGCGAGGTCACGCAGGCGCGTCGCCTTGGCCGCCTTCGCGGTCGGCGTCTCCTGGCGGTGGGTCGTGGCGTTGACGACCGCGCCGGTGATCTTCTCCTCCGTGACGTCGTCACCGGTCAGCTCGGCGACTACGTGGCCGCGCGAGAACACCACGACGCGGTCGCACAGGCCTTCCAGCTCCTTCGCGTCGGAGGACACGACGACCACCGGCACACCCGACGCGGCCACGTCGCGCATGATCGTGTAGATCTCGGACCGCGCCCCGACGTCGACGCCCTGGGTCGGCTCGTCGGCCAGCAGCAGCCGCGGGGCGGCGAGCAGGGCGCGCGCCAGCACCACCTTCTGCTGGTTCCCGCCGGAGAGGGCCATCACGTTCGCTTCCGGCGAGGCCGTCTTGACCGACAGCTTCGCCAGCTCGGCGTCGACGCCGGCACGTTCCCGGCCGACGGCGACCACTCCCCCGCGGGCGAACGACGGCAACGCGCCGACCGCCGCGTTCTCCCGGACCGACATCGCGGGTAACAGGCCTTCGGTGTGCCGGTCGGCCGGCATGTACGCCGTCGCCCCGACCAGGGCGCGACCGCTGAGCCGCTCACCGTCCAGCTCGATCCGCCCGGTGGCGGGCCGCAGTCCCGCGAGCGCACGCAGGAACTCGCTCTGGCCGTTGCCGACGATGCCGGCGAGCCCGACGATCTCGCCGTGCCGTGCGACCAGCCGCGCGTCGTGGAAGCCCGCGCCGGACAGGCCGTCGACTGCCAGGGCGACCTTCGCACCGGCCGGGTCGGGGTGCTTGGCGGGGAACGTCGACGCCAGTTCCCGGCCGACGATCATCCGCAGCATCTCGTCGTCGGTGAGGTCGGCGACGTTCGCGTGGCCCCGCGCCCGGCCGTCGCGCAGCACGGTCACCTCGTCGGCGATCTCCCGCACCTCGGCCAGCCGGTGGGTGATGTAGACGACCGCGGTCCCGCGCGCGGTCGCCCGGCGCACCTGGTCGAAGAGGATCGCCGTCTGCTCCGGGCCCAGCGGCGCGGTCGGCTCGTCGAGGATCAGCACCTTCGGCTCGAGCGCGATGGCCTTCGCCAGCTCCAGCAGCTGCTTCTGCGCCACGCCGAGGTCGTCGACGCGGTCCTGCAGCCGCAGGTCGGCGCCGACGCTGCGCAGCAGTTCGACCATCCACACCTTCGGGTCGCCGGCGGGCATCCGCTCGGCCGGGACGGCGAGCCGGATGTTCTCGGCGACCGTCAGGTCGGCCAGCACGGCCGGGTGCTGGTGCACGATCGCGATGCCGAGCCGGCTCGCCTGGTCGGCGGTCAGGACGGGCACCGGTTCACCGGCGACGGTGATCCGGCCCTCGTCGGGCCGGGTGGCGCCGGAGGCGATGCCCATCAGCGTCGACTTGCCCGCGCCGTTCTCGCCGAGCAGCGCGTGCACGCGGCCGCCGACGACGTCGAGCGACACGTCGGAGAGCGCCCGGACGGGGCCGTAGTGCTTGGAGACGCCGGAGAGGCTCAGCGCCGGAACCTCGGTCATGGTCTGCTTTCCCCTACTTCAGTGCGGCGATCTGGTCGGTCTTGGACAGGGAGCTGGACACGAAGGCGTCCGAAGGAAGCTCCTTGTCGCAGGTGACCGGGTGCGGCTGGCCGGTGATCGAGTCCTCGAACGGCGACTGCGGGTAGACCGTGCTCTGCGGCACCACCCCGCCGGTGGCCTTGGCGACCGCGACCTGGATCGCCAGCCGGGACATGGCGTTCTGCGAGGAGACGGTGAAGAGGGGGAACGCGCTGCCGGCGTCCTTCTGCTGCTGCCAGTTGCAGGCGAGCTGGTTGGCGTCCTCGGTGGCGATCGCCGGGATCTTCCGACCGGCCTGCGCGAACGCGGAGAACGAGCTGGCCAGCGCGGCACCGAAGTCGGTGGTGATGGCGTCGATCTCCGGGTTCTTCGCCAGCGCGGCGGTGATCACCTTCTGCGTCTGCGCGGCGTCCCAGTTGGTCACCTCGTACGGCGTGGTGCCGACGAACTGGATGTCCGGGTGATCCTTGAGCACGCTTTCCATGCCCTTGTACTCGTCGAGGCTCTGCGAGTTCGCGGGCGGGCCGCCGAGGTTGAGCACCTTTCCCTTGCCGTTCAACGCCTTCACGAGCCAGTTGGCCCACAGCACACCGGCCTGCTCGAAGTTGGTGCTCACGAACGTGTCGTAGTCCTGGCCGGGCGTGCCGCCGGGGTTGACCCGGTACGGAACGGTCACGACGCCGGCTTTGTGCGCGCTGCGCAGCGCGGGCAGCACGGCCTGGCCCGCGTCCGGGAACACCACGATCGCCTGCGTCCCCTTGGCCACCAGGCCCTGGATGTCGGAGATCGCCTTCTGGGTGTTGCCCTGGCCGTCGGTGTAGGTGAACGACGAGACACTCGGGCACTGAGCGACCTCGGCCTTGGCCTCGGCCGTGGTCACCTTGCGCCAGTTGTTGTCGCCGAAGCCGTCGGCCAAACCGAGCGAGACCTGCTTCGAGCCGCACCACGACGGCCCGTTCGCGCTGGCCGGCTTGCCGGCCTGGCCGCTGCCGGAACCGTCTTCGCCGACCGCGCAGCCACCGGTGACGAGGGTGGCCGCGATCGCGCAGGACAGCAGTGTCCGGCGCACAGAGCTGGGGGACATGAGGAACCTTCCTAGTGCTGGGTCCGGGCTGCGGGACCGCGGCGGAACCACCCGCGCACGACAGCCCAGTCGACGGTGTAGACGGCGACGCCCGCGCCGAGCGCGACCGCCTGGACGATGTTGTTCGTCGCCGCGCTGACCCCGAGGGTCAGCACGAACTGGTCGAGCTGGCTGAGGAACAGCGCCGCGACCGCGCTCGCGACCGGGCTGCCCTTCCCCCCGAGCAGCGACGTCCCGCCGAGCACCACGGCCGCGACCGACGGCAGCAGCAGCGAGTCGCCCTGGAACGCCCCCGGCGTCGTCACGACTCCGGCGAGCAGGATGCCCGCGGTGCCGTAGAGCAGCGACGCGCCCACGTACGCGCCGAGCTGGTGGCGCCGCACGCGAAGCCCCGCCAGGTCCGCGGCGGCCGGGTTGTCGCCGACCGCTTCGAACCGGCGCCCGGCCACCATGCGCTTCATCACGAACCCGGTCACCGCGACGAGCACCGCGGCGAACCAGACGGAGTACGGCAGGCCGAGGAACCGGCCGGTGGCCATCGCGTGCAGCGCGGCCGTGGTGCTCGCCGGCGAGCCGCCGGACACCCCCAGCACCACGGCGTAGAGCAGCGCGTTCGTCCCCAGCGTCGTCACGATCGCGGACATCCCCAGCCGGCTGACGACGAGCCCGTTGAGCAGCCCCGCGGCGAGCGCCGCGACATAGGCGAGCAGGATCGCCGGGAACAGCTTCCCGTTGTCCCCGTTGGGGTAGTGGGTCACGATGATGACGCTGAGGGACACCGTCCCCGGCACCGACAGGTCGATCCCGGCCTGCTGCACGACCAGCGTCTGCCCGAGCGCGACCACGGCCAGCACGGCCGCGAAGGGCAGCATGCCCTGCAGCGAGCTGCGGCCGAGGCTTTCCGGCTGCAGCACCAGGCTGACGAGGAACAGCAGCAGGGTCGCGACCAGGATCGTGACCAAGCCGCGCGAGGCACGCACCGGCGTCGTCCGCCGGAACGGGCCGGGCCGCGCGGACGGTTTCGCGCTTCCCGGAGCCGGGGATGGCTCGGTGGCCATCACGGAAACCCCTGTCGTGTCGGTCATCGCAGTGCTCCTCGGGTGCTCGCTCGCACCGGTTCGCGGGCAGGACGAATGGTGTCCACAGTGGAACGGAGTGGACACTCGGGAAAGGGCGGCCGCGGGCGGTTTCCCGCGGCGGGTGTCAGCCGACCTTCACCAGCAGCTTCTGGGCGTCGCCGTCGGGGTCGAGCAGCCGGTCGAACCCGCGCGGCACCACGTCGGCGACGTCGATCACCTCGGTCAGCACCCGCTCGACCGGGAAGCGGCCGGTGCCGACGAGGGAGATGATGCGCGGGAAGTCGTAGACCGGGTAGCACCACGTGCCGACCAGGCTCAGGTCCCGCTGCGACAGGGCCATCGGGTCGATCGTCGCGGGACGGACGTGCAGGCCGACCTGGGTCGCCGTGCCGTGCGACCGGAGTCCGGCCAGTGCCGCGGCGAGCCCGGCTTCCGAGCCCGAGCATTCGGCCGCGACGTCGGCGCCGACCCCGCCGGTGAGGGCGCGGACCACTTCCGGCACGTCCTCGGCCAGCGGGTCGAGCACGGTGGCGATGCCGAAGGCGTCGAGCAGAGCCCGCCGCCGGGGGTTGGGTTCGCTCACGATCACCTGCGCCGCCCCGGCCGCGTGCGCGTACAGCGCGGCGAGACCGCCGATCGGGCCGGCGCCGGTGATGAGGATGGTGTCGCCGGGCCGGAAGCCGGTGCGGTCGACGCCGTACGCGGCCACCGCGGCCGGCTCGATCAGGGCGCCCTGCACGTCCGTGACCGACTCGGGCAGGACGGCGATCTGGTACTCCGGGACCACCACCTGTTCGCTGATCCCGCCGCCGTGCCAGCTGAGCCCGGTGCACGCCATCTCCGGGCAGAGGTGGTTGAGCCCGCGGCGGCAGTAGTAGCAGTGTCCACAGTAGATCAGCGGCATGACCGCGACCCGGTCGCCGACCCGGATGCCGGTGACCTCCGCCCCGACCTCCAGCACCTGTCCCGAAAACTCGTGCCCGAGGACCTGGGGTGCCGACGCGCGGGAGAGGGGGTGCGGGCTGGTGGGGATGACGATCGGCCCGGCGGCGTACTCGTGCAGGTCGGTGCCGCAGATCCCGCACAGGGCCGGCCGGACGCGCACCTCGCGCGCCCCGACCCCGGCGGGCTCGGGCACGTCCTCGACCCGGATGTCGTGCTTGTCGTGGAAAACCGCGGCGCGCATGCTTCTCTCCTCGTGCCGAACCAAGGCCCGCGCAGCCGTGTTCCGGGCGCGGACGAGGCGTCTGGTGACCCGGGTGAACCCCGTCCGACGCCGTTGTGCAGCCACAGTGAACAGCGCGGGTTCGTCGGAGTCAAGACCGGACCCGGCAAATTCTGCAAAGCGCGAGGTCATCGGCGGTTTGAGCTTGACATCACGCCAATACGCGCTGTTCACTACTGGCAAACGCCACGGAGGAGACGCATGGACCTCGGAGCCCGGCTGGGCCACCTGACCTACTCGACGCTCGTGCATCCCGGCGACACCTGGGACGAGATGAGCAGCAGCCTCACGACCTACTTGCCCGAGGTGAAGCGCCGGGTGTCCCCCGACGCGCCGTTCGGCGTTTCGCTGCGGCTGTCCGGCGCCTCCGCCGACCAGCTCGCGGGCGACGTCGCCGCACGGGAGAAGGTCAAGCGGTACCTGGCCGAGAACGATCTGTACGTCTACACCGTGAACGCGTTCCCGCACGGGCCGTTCAAGGGCCGCTCGGTGATGGAGGACGTGTACGAACCGGACTGGAGCACGGACGAACGCGTCACCTACACGACGCGCGTGGCCGACGTGCTCGCCGACATCGCCGCGGACGGCGTCGAGCCGACGATCCAGACGGTGCCGCTGGCGTACCGGCCCAAGGTCACCGGCGAACCTTACGTGGAACTGTTCACCCGCAACGTGCTGCGGGTGGTGGCCCACCTCGTCCGTCTCGAACGCCGCACCGGGCGCCGGGTGAAGCTCGCTCTCGAACCGGAACCGTTCTGCTTCCTCGAAACCATCGAGGAAACCGTCCGCTACTTCACCTCGCGGCTGTACTCCCGCGCCGGCGCCGAGACGCTCGCCGAGCTCGCGGACCTGCCGCTGGCCGAAGCCCACGGAGCCCTGCGCCGGCACGTCGGGATCGTGTTCGACATCGGCCACCAGGCCGTCGAGTTCGACGACATCCCGGCCTCGCTCGACCTGCTCGCCGAGGCCGGCGTGCCGATCTTCAAGCTCCAGCAGGCCGCCGCGCTCTGGGTCCCCGAGGTGAGCGGCGACGTCGTCCGCGAACTCGAACGCTTCACCCACACCATCTACCTGAGCCAGACGTCCGAACTGCGCGACGGGACGCTCAGGCGGTACCTGAACCTCACCGACGCGATCGCCGCCTGGCAGCGCGACCCCGGCGGCCCGCGCGAATGGCGCACCCACTTCCACGTCCCCGTCTTCCTGGACGACCTGGGCCCGTTCCGCACCACCAGGTTCGCCGTCGAACAGGCCCTCGACCGGCACCGGACGCGGCCGCAGTCGACCCACCTGGAGATCGAGACCTACACGTGGGACGTGCTGCCCGACGACCTCAAGAGCGGCGACATCACCGATTACGTGGTCCGGGAGCTGGAGTTCGTCCGGGACCGGCTCGTCGGCGACCCGGCGGCTTGACCCCGGAGAGCGTCAAGTTACAGTGAACAGCGTTGACCGATGGGGAGGAGCACGACGTGGCGGGGAAGAACGACGCGGAAGCCGAGCACCCGGCGGCCGCGAACATCGGCGAGCAGCTGCGCGCCCGCCGGCAGGCGGCCGGGCTCTCGCTGCGGCAGTTCGCGCGTGACCTCGGCGTGTCGGCCGCGTTCGTGTCCCAGATCGAGAACAACAAGTCGCAGCCGTCGGTCGCGACGTTGTACTCGATGTGCAGCGCGCTCAACGTCTCCATCGACGAGCTGTTCAGCAGTGCCGGCGCGGCCGCGGCGCCGGTGGCGGCCCCGGAAAAGCACAGCTTCCACGGCGCCTTGGCGAAACTCAACGAGGATGCGGTGGACCAGGCGAGCCCGATGCTGCGTCCCGGCGAGCGGCGTCAGCTCGTGCTGGACTCCGGGGTCGTCTGGGAGCAGCTGTCCCCGGTGCACGACAGCTCCGTGGACTTCCTCCGCGTGCGCTACGAGGTGGGCGGCAGCTCGGTGCCCGACGAGAAGCTGACCCGCCACTCCGGCATCGAGTACGGCTACATCATCAGCGGCACGCTCGAGGTCGCGCTGGCGTTCGACACCTACGAGCTGCACGCGGGCGACTCGATCGCGTTCGACTCGACGACCCCGCACCGCCTGACCAACCGGGGCGACGTCCCGGCCGAAGCGGTGTGGTTCGTCCACGGCCGGAAGGCCGCCCACTGACGGTTCGCCTCCAGGAGTGCCCGGTGTCCGATGCGGCTTCCCCGCCACTCTGCTTCGCCTTCACCGCCACGCTGCGGGAGCGTGGTGCCCGGCCCGTGGACCGGATCGCCACGGGCGCGGACCTGCTGCGCTGGCTCGATGCCGCCGGCCTGCTCGCCACTCCCGTGGCCGCCGGCGACGAGCTGCTGACGTCGGCGCACGAGCTGCGCGAGGCGATCTACCGCGCCGGTACCGCCGTCGCCGTCGGCGCACTGCCCGCCGCGTGCGACGAGGCCCTGCTGAACCGGTGGACCGCCCGGAGCAGCGCGACCCGGGTGCTGCGAAACGGCCGCGCCGGCTGGGTCTTCCCGGCCGGCGAGCCGGTGCACGCGGCACTGGCCCTGGTCGCGGTCGACGCCGTCGAGACCCTCGGCAGCGGCCACCCGATCCGCACCTGCGCCGATCCGGGTTGCCGAGCCTTGTTCGCGGACTTCAGCCGACCGCGCAACCGCCGCTGGTGTTCCATGGCGACGTGCGGCAACCGGGCGAAGAAGGCACACCAGCGCGCCTTCAAGGAAGGCATTGCATGAGGCACCGGGAACGGCCACAGCCACGACGACCGGCTCAGCCGGTCGGCCCGAACCGGCTCACGCGGATCCGCTTCGCCTCGACTCCGACGTCGGCCAGCAGGCCGGTCGCCGCGTCACAGAAACCTTGCGAACCGCAGACGTAGACCTCGCGGCCCGCGTCGGCCAGCGGCCGAAGGTCGCCGGCCGTGAGGCGGCCCACGGGCCGGGAGCCGCCCGGCGGGCCTTGGCGGGTGTAGACGACCGTGGTCTCCGGTCCGGTGATTTCGTCCGCGTAGTAAAGCTCTTCGGGTGACCGGACGGACACGATCAACCGCATCAGGTCGGCTCGGCCCGAGCCCCGCGCCAGCCGCAGCATGGACATGAGCGGGACCACCCCGGAGCCCCCGGCGACGCCCAGGATCGGCGCGTCGCCGTCCCAGGAGAAGAACCTGCCGATCGGGCCGCGGACCTGCAGCGTGTCCCCGACTTCGACGACGTCGTGGAGGAACGCCGACACTTCGCCGTCCGGCAGCTTCTCGACCGTCAGCTCGATGTACTCGCCGCCGGGCGCGCCGGCCACCGAGTAGTCGCGCTGGGCGTGGTAGCCGTCCGGGGCGGTCAGCCGGACGACGTAGAACTGGCCGGGCCGGTGCGTCCGGGGTTCGGTGAGCCGCAGCCGGAACGTCTTCGCGTGCGGGGTCTCCTCGCCGATCGCGGTCACGACGCCGGTCTGCCAGGACGAAGCCGTGGCCATCAGTCGCCCTGGTAACGCTGCTCGAGCCACGGGTCGCCGTGGTCGTGGTAGCCGTTGCGTTCCCAGAAGCCCTGCTGGTCCTCGGCCATGAACCTCAGCCCGGACACCCATTTCGCGCTCTTCCAGAAGTACAGGTGCGGCACCAGCAGCCGGGCCGGGCCGCCGTGGATGTCGTCCAGCGGTGCGCCGTCGACGTCCCACACCACCCAGGCGCGGCCGTCGACCACGTCCTCGATCGGCAGGTTGGTCGTGTAGCCGGTGTGCGACCGCGCCAGGACGTAGGCCGCGTCGTCATCCACCCCGGTGACGTCGAGGAGGGTGTCGACGGAGACGCCGTCGAACCTCATGCCGAACTTGGACCACGTCGTGACGCAGTGGATCGCGCCCTCGTACCGGTCGCCCGGGAGCGCGTGGATCTCGTCCCACGTCCAGGTGGTCGGCGTGTCGACGAGGCCGTCGACCGTGAAGGTCCACGTCGCGGTGTCGATCGACGGCGTCGCTTCCGCGTGCAGGACCGGCCAGTCGTCGCCCGCGTCGTACTGCCCGGGTGGCAGCCGGGGGTCCTGGCCGGCGCGCCCGCGCCCGACGAAGCCTCTGGTGATCACCATCTGTCTTTGCCTTTCCGGTGTGTCGGCGGTCATTCGGGGACGATGTGGATGGCCGCTTCTTCGGCGGACGCCGCGGCGCCGTCCAGGCCCACGTCGGAGGCGAACAGGTAGGGGTACGCCTCGTCCGCGTCCGGGTCTTCGACCAGCCGCCCGGCCCGCGCGATGCCGACCTGGTCGTCGTACGGTTCGCCGTCGGTGTCGGACGCGTCACCGAGCCCGTCGCCCTGGTCCGCGACGTCGAAGACGTCCGGCAGCTCCCGGGCGAGCCGCTTGCCGAGCTCTTCGTGGCCCGCGGCCTCCCGGGCCGTCGTGCCCCAGTCGAAGACCGCGATGGGGTGGTCCGGCGGGGTGTAGCCCTCGTCCAGCACGTCCACGCCGCGGTCCACGAGGCTGTCCTCGGGTTCCAGCAGACCGTCGTCGAGGTCGAAACCGCCGTCGTACTCGTCGGCGTCGTCACTCATGGGGGTTCTCGCATTCGCTCCGCCGCGTCGTTGCCGGCAACCCTAGCCGTCTTGGACTACTTAGTCCATATCGAAGAGGCGAGGCGCCGGTTCTTACGAAAGAAGAACGCGCGCGCCGACCGGCCGTCCGACGGAATAGCGCGGGGGCGCCGCACGTCTGTACCTCTGCACGTCCAGGTGCGTTTCACCTGGTGCCCCAGCTTCACGCCGCAAGGCGGGGAAGGGAGAGCTGTGCCTCAGCAGGCCGACTACCACAAGAGCCCGGAGACGGTGTCGCGACTGAACCCGGAGCAGTACCGCGTGACCCAGCAGGACGGCACGGAGCGTCCTTTCGCGAACGCGTACTGGGACAACCACGAGCCGGGCATCTACGTCGACGTCGTCTCCGGCGAGCCGCTGTTCGCTTCGGTCGACAAGTACGACAGCCGGTCCGGGTGGCCGAGCTTCACCAAGCCGATCACCAAGTCGAATGTCGTCGAGCGGGAAGACTTCAGCCACGGGATGATCCGTGCGGAGGTCCGCTCGCTGCACGCGGACAGCCACCTCGGCCACGTTTTCGACGACGGCCCACTGGACAAGGGCGGGATGCGCTACTGCATCAACTCCGCGTCGTTGCGGTTCGTCCACCTCGACGACCTGGACGACGCGGGCTACGGCGACTACCGCACCCTGTTCACCGGCGACACCGACGGCAAGTGAGGTCGCCGGCGCGGTCCCGTGCGCTCCCCGGCCGGTAGCCCGGCCCCGCACGACAAGACGACGAAGGAGGTCCCTTCATGATCTTCTCCGCCATCCCCGGCAAG